>NZ_JBEOSJ010000010.1:0-242482 GCF_040302905.1 Streptomyces sp. NPDC096193
GACCGGGTGGAGATCAAGGACGTGTCGCTGCCGGAGACGATGAAGCGGTCGATGGCGCGGCAGGCGGAGGCCGACCGCGAACGCCGGGCACGGGTGATCAACGCGGACGCGGAGCTCCAGGCCTCGAAGAAGCTCGCCGAGGCGGCGGGCGAGATGTCGAAGCAGCCGGCGGCGCTGCAACTGCGGCTGCTCCAGACCGTGGTGGCGGTCGCCGCGGAGAAGAACTCCACCCTGGTGCTGCCCTTCCCGGTGGAACTCCTGCGCTTCCTGGAACGCGCCCAGCAGCCGGCTCCGGTGGCCCCGGCCGAACCCGCCCCCGCTGCCGCGGCGGCGCCTGCTCCCGCGACTCCTTCCGCGCCCCCTCCCGCTCCCGCGAGTGCCCCTCCTTCCTCCGTCGTCGGTCCGGCCGCAGGCCCCGAGGGGTCGGAATCAGGACAGGACTAGTCCTCACCCTTTGCCCACGGCGCGATTGCTCGCCGTGCATGTGCTGTTCGCGAAACGGAATGACCAGGGTCGACGTTTGCTGTGAAGGCGCTGTGAACGCCTCCGCGTTGTCGTGTGCGCGTCCTGAAGTCGACCTTGTGTGCTACCGATTGGTATCGGAATAGTGGGCGCCCCATCCTCCGTGTTCCGACACCCCACATGTCGGTACGCGGCCCCCACAGGAGGTTGACGTTGAAGCACCGACGCATTCCCCGGAGAAAAGCGGCGATAGCGGGCGGCGCCGTCGTCGCACTCGTTGGAGCGGGCCTCACCTTCCAGAGTGCGAACGCCAGTGACAACACCGAGCAGTTCACTGCGAAGAAGCTGTCGGCGACCGCGGCCGGAAACCTCGCCAACACGCTGAGCGTGAAGCTGGGCGGCGACGCGGCCGGCACGTACTACGACGCCGACGCCAAGACGCTCATCGTGAACGTCATCGACGAGGCGGCCGCCAAGGCCGTGCGCGACGCGGGCGGCAAGGCACGCGTCGTGGAGAACACCCTCGCCGAGCTGAAGACCGCCCGGCAGACCCTCACCACCAAGGCGACGATTCCGGGCACCTCCTGGGCGGTCAATCCGGTCACCAACAAGGTCGTCGTCACCGCCGACCGTACGGTCAAGGGCGCGGCCCTGACGAAGCTGAACCAGGTCGTCAAGGACCTGGGCGGCAAGGCGGAACTGAAAAAGACCGCCGGGGAGTTCAAGCCCTTCGTCTCCGGTGGCGACGCCATCCACTCGGGCGGCGGACGCTGCTCGCTCGGCTTCAACGTCGTCAAGGACGGGGAGCCCCACTTCATCACCGCCGGACACTGCGGCCAGGCCGGCAGCCAGTGGTCCGACTCCGCGGGCGGCGCGCCGATCGGCGAGATGGTCGACTCGCAGTTCCCCGACAACGACTTCGCGCTCGTCAAGTACAGCGGCAGCACCGAGCACCCGAGCGAGGTGAACCTCTACAACGGCAGCTCGCAGGCCATCACCAAGGCGGGCGAGGCCACCGTCGGCATGCAGGTGCAGCGCAGCGGTTCCACCACCCAGCTGCACGACGGTGAGGTCACCGGTCTCGACGCCACCGTGAACTACGGCAACGGCGACATCGTCAACGGCCTCATCCAGACCACGGTCTGCGCCGAGCCCGGTGACAGTGGCGGCTCGCTCTTCGCCGGCGACACCGCCGTCGGTCTCACCTCGGGCGGCAGCGGTGACTGCTCCTCGGGCGGCGAGACCTTCTTCCAGCCGGTGCCCGAGGCCCTTCAGGCCTTCGGGGCCGAGATCGGCTGACGCACCACCCTGTGAGCCATGAGGCCCGGGTCACCCCTCAGGGGTGGCCCGGGTTTTGCTCATGCCGCTCATGCCGCTCGTGCTTCCCGCCTCGTCCGCCGGCCCCGCGTCTCCCCGCGGTCCCTTCCTCTGCTTCTTCCGCTTCCGCACTTGCGGCTGCTCTCCGCGCAGGGCCTGCCGCGCGGCCCAGAGGACGGAGACCAGCGGTACCGCCACCACGGCGCCCACCACTCCCGCCGCGATGGCCCCGCCGACGACCGAGAGTGCTACCACCACCGGGTGCAGCCGGACGGCCCAGCTCATCACCAGCGGGTGCAGCAGATGCCCCTCGATCTGACCGATGATCACGATCAGCGCGACGACGACGGCCGCGATCACCGGCCCTTCGGACGCCAGCGCCACCACCGCGGCGACGGCCAGCGCGATGGGGGAGCCGATCAGCGGAACGAAGGCGGCGAAGAATTCCAGCAGGGCCAGGGGTACGGCCAGCGGCACTCCGAGAGCGAACAGGGCCACTCCCACCAGGATGGCGTTGGTCGCCGCCACCAGCACGATGCCGTGCGTGTAGCCGGTGAAGGTCCGCCAGCCCGCCCGGCCGGCGAGCGCCACCCGGTCCCGGACACCCGCCGGCAACTGTGAGCAGAACCAGTTCCACTGCCGGTCGCCCGACTGGAGGAAGAAGACCGAGCAGAAGAGTGCGAGCGCCAGCACGGTGAGCACCTGCACCAGCCGCCCGGCGCCGCTGAGTGCGGTACTGATCAGGGTGGACCGGTGGCTGGACAGGAACTGCCCGATCCGGGACTGGAGATCGGTCAGCGCCTCGGGGTTCAGCCGGAACGGAGGCTGCTCCAGCCATCTTTCGATCCTGCCGATCCCGGCGCCGAACTCCTCCTGCAGCACGGCGCGTTCACCCGCGACCGTCTCGCCGACGAAGGCCAGGACACCGAAGAGGACGATGATGCTGCCGAGCAGGGACACGGTGACGGCGATCGCCCGCGGCACCCGGCGGGCCAGCAGATCGGTCAGTGGGCGGAGCATCGCGGTGACGACCAGGCCGAGGAAGACGGCCACGGCGATCTCGTGGAAGCGCCCGAGGATCGAGAAGACGGCGTACACGAGCGCGCCGACCACGAGCACACGCCAGGAGTACGCGGCCGCGGCCCGCAGCACGGGGGACACCGGTGGTTCGGAATTCCGGCCGGCTCTCCCGTTCGGATCGGGCCGAACGGCCGGTCCGCGGGAGGCCCGGCGAGCGGCGCGGATCCGTGGGCCCCGGCCTCCGGACGGCCGGGCGGGGGACGGCGCCCCGGGCTGGGGACCGGTGCCGGGCTGTGTGCCGCCGCTGTCTCGCGGTCCGAGTCGTCCGGGCATCGGCTCGCCTCAGCCCGTGGTGTCCGGACGGTCCGAGGGTGCCGCCCTTCCGGCTCCGCCGCCCCGGCGCCCGTCGGCTGCGCTGCTCGCGGCCACGTCCGCCCCGGCCCCGGTGCCGCCGGGGCGGAACACCGCGGCGGCGATCGTGAGCGCCGTGCCCGCCACCGCCCACGCGGCGAGTACCAGCATCGGGCCGCCCGCGCCGTTGCCCCGGAAGTACGCGATCGAGCGGGCGGCATAGGTGCCCGCGCCCGGCGGCAGCGCGGGGCCGATGGCGCGCCAGAACGGCGGCAGCAGCGGATAGGGATACGCGCCGCCGGCACTCGGATTGCCGAGCACGACCACCAGCAGGATCGCGATGCCGATGCCGATGACACCCACGAGGCTCTGGAGGGCGAGCGTGACCGACCCGACCGCGAAGACCAGCAGCGTGCCGAGGCCCCACAGGGCGGGAAGACTGCCCGGCAGGGCGTCCAGGAGGGGGCCCGCGATCACGGATCCCAGCAGGCCGGCGACGACCGAGTACAGCAGCAGGGCGCCCAGGCGGATCACGGCGCGGGATCCGTTGACGGGCCGTGCGCCCGCGCTGATCCCGAGGATCGCCGCGCACAGATAGCCGCCCACGCACCAGCCGACGACCAGGTAGAACGAGGAGAGCCCGCGGCCGTCGCCCCGGGTGCCGGGGACCACGTCCACCACCTTCAGGGTCCTGCGCTGCCCCTTCTCGGCCGCCATGACGACCTCGGCGAGCGCCTGGGAGAGGGAGGCGCCGCCGCCACTGGCCACCAGCAGCCGGCCGGTGTCACCGGGGCCGAGGACGAGTGCGCCGTCGATGTCCCGGTTCCGGATCTGTTCGACCGCTGCCGCCTCGTTCCGGACCGGCCGGGGGTCGAGCGGCTCGCCCGGCAGGGTGGAGAGCCGGTACAGGACCTCGTCGGCGACCTGGGTGGAGGGCGCGGTGACGGCCAGCGGGATCCTGTGCGGCTTCGGTGAGTGGAAGGCGCCGATGTACGACGTGATGAAAGCGAGCTGGATCGCCAGCACCCCGAGGACCAGAAGGGCGGCCCGTACGCTCACCGCGTCCTTGAGCTCGCCGAGGAAACCTCCGCGAGGGTCGTCCGATGTGCGCGTCATGGCCTCCACGCTGGGTCTCGCCTGGTGTTCCCGCAGGTGGGGCGGGTCCGAATGGCTGATGCGCGCCATGTCGTACGTATGTTCGAAAGTTGGTCTATGGTGGTGGTGGGGGAGGTGAGACGGACTGATCCAGGAGGTGTGGGTGCCCGGGTTCACGCATCTGCACACCCTTTCCGGGTTCTCCCTGCGGTACGGGGCATCGCATCCGGAACGGCTGGCCGCGGGTGCCGCCGAGCGGGGTATGGACGCCCTTGCGCTGACCGACCGCGACACCGTCGCGGGCGCGGTCCGCTTCATCAAGGCCTGTGAGAAGGAGGGGGTCCGGCCGCTGTTCGGTGTGGACCTCGCGGTGGGGGAGCTGGCCCGGCGGGAGGGACCGACCGAGCGCCGGCGTGCTCCCGTGCGCGGTGGTGCCTTTCTCGACGAGTCCGCGCCGCGGGCCGTCTTTCTGGCGCGGTCCCGCCGGGGCTGGGCCGAGCTGTGCCGACTGGTGACCGCCGCTCATGCGGCGGACGACGGTCTTCCGCTGCTGCCGTGGAACGACAGCCACGGCGACGATCTGACCGTGCTGCTCGGGCCCGCGTCCGAGATCGGCAGGGCCCTCGCCGCGGGCCGCCCCGACCGGGCGGCCACGCTGCTCACGCCCTGGCAGGAACGTTTCGGCAATGGGCTGCGCCTCGAAGTCGTCCACCACGGGCTCCCGGGCACGGGCCCCGGCTCCCTGCGGCACGCCGCACGCACCCTCGGCTTCGCCGCCGAACACGGCGTACGGGCCGTGCTGACCAACGCAGTCCGCTACGCCGACCCGGGCCAGGGTCCGGTCGCCGACGTCCTCGACGCGGCCCGCCGCCTGGTGCCCATCGACCCGCGCAAGGGCCTCGACAGTGGAGAGCGCTGGCTCAAGGGCCCGGACGCGATGACCGCGAACGCCGAGCGGGTGGCCGAGGCCGCGGGCTTCCGCCGGGACACCGCGCACCGGCTGCTCGCCATGACCGAGGAGACGGCGGCCGCGTGCCGGGTCGACCCCGAGGACGACCTGGGGATCGGCGCCGTCCACTTCCCCGAACCGCATCTGGTCGGCGCCGGACGGCGCTCCCCGCAGCGGGTGCTGGCCTCCCGCGCCGCGGCCGGCATGGTGCTGCGCGGCTACGACAACCGCCGCGACTACTGGGAGCGCATGCACCACGAGCTCGACATCATCGCGTACCACGGCAACGCCTCGTACTTCCTGACGGTCGCTCAGGTCGTCGACGACGTCAAGAAGATGGGCATCCGGGTCGCGGCACGCGGCTCCGGGGCGGGCTCCCTCGTCAACCATCTCCTCGGCATCGCGCACGCCGACCCCGTCGAACACGGCCTGCTGATGGAGCGCTTCCTCTCCACCCGGCGGCGGGTGCTGCCCGACATCGACATCGATGTGGAGTCCGCCCGCCGGATCGAGGTCTACCGCGCGATCATCGACCGCTTCGGCGAGGAGCGGGTCGCCACCGTCGCCATGCCCGAGACCTATCGGGTGCGCCATGCGGTACGCGACGTGGGTGCCGCGCTCTCCATGGATCCCGCCGAGATCGACCGTATCGCCAAGTCCTTTCCGCACATCCGCGCCCGTGACGCCCGCGCCGCCATGGAGGAACTGCCCGAACTGCGCGCCCTTGCCGCCGAGAAGGGGAGGCACGGACGGATGTGGGAACTGGTCGAGGCGCTGGACGCGCTGCCGCGGGGGATCGCCATGCACCCGTGCGGGGTGCTGCTCTCGGACGCCTCGCTCCTGACCCGTACCCCGGTGGTGCCCACCAGCGGCGAGAGCCTGCCCATGGCGCAGTTCGACAAGGACGACGTGGAGGAGCTCGGGCTGCTCAAACTCGACGTCCTCGGCGTGCGGATGCAGTCGGCGATGGCGCATGCGGTCACCGAGCTGCGGCGGGCGACGGGGGAGGAGGTCGACCTCGATGCCGTGCCGCCGGGCGACCCGGACACCTACCGGCTGATCAAGTCCACCGAGACGCTGGGCTGTTTCCAGATCGAGTCGCCGGGCCAGCGGGATCTGATCGGCCGACTCCAGCCGTCGACCTTCGACGACCTGGTGGTCGACATCTCGCTCTTCCGGCCGGGGCCGGTCGCGGCCGACATGGTGCGGCCGTTCATCGAGGCCCGGCACGGCCGGGCGCCCGTCCGCTATCCGCACAAGGACCTGGAGAGGCCGCTGAAGGAGACCTACGGAGTCGTCGTCTTCCACGAGCAGATCATCGAGATGCTGGACATCATGACCGGCTGCGGGCGGGACGAGGCCGACCGGGTACGGCGCGGGCTGTCCCACCCCGAGTCGCAGGAAGCGATCAAGGTCTGGTTCGCCCGGCAGGCGGCGGCCAGGGACTACACCCCCGATGTGATCGCCCGCACCTGGGAGATCATCGAGGCCTTCGGCTCGTACGGCTTCTGCAAGGCGCACGCGGTGGCCTTCGCCGTGCCGACCTATCAGTCGGCGTGGCTCAAGGCGCACCACCCCGCGGCCTTCTTCGCCGGTCTGCTCACCCATGACCCGGGGATGTACCCGAAGCGGCTGCTGCTGGCGGACGCACGGCGGCGCGGAGTCCCCGTACTGCCGTTGGACGTGAACCGGTCGGCGGTCGCTCATGAAATCGAACTGGTGTCTGAAGAGGGGCGGGAGGCCTGGGGGTTGAGGCTCGCCCTCTCGGACGTCCACGGCATCAACGAGGCCGAGGCGGAGCGCATCGCGAACGGCCGGCCCTACTCCTCGCTGCTGGACTTCTGGCAGCGTGCCCGCCCGAGCCGGCCGGTCGCCGAACGGCTCGCCCAGGTCGGCGCGCTGGACGCCTTCGGCGCGAACCGGCGCGACCTGCTGCTGCATCTCGCCGAACTCCACCGCGGACAGCGCGGCAAAGGGTCCCACGGCAGTCAACTCCCGCTCGGGCAGGGGGAGAAGACGGCCGCCGTCGGGCTGCCCGACCTCGGTGACGCGGAACGCCTCAGCGCCGAGCTCGGTGTCCTCGGCATGGACGCATCCCGGCATCTGATGGATGATCACCACTCCTTCCTGAAGGAGCTGGGAGTGCTCTCTGCCCAGCAACTGCGCTCGGCGAAGCACGGGCAGACCGTGCTGGTCGCGGGCGCGAAGGCAGCCACCCAGACACCGCCGATCCGGTCCGGGCGCCGGGTCATCTTCAGCACCCTCGACGACGGCACCGGTCTGGTCGACCTCGCCTTCTTCGACGACAGCCACGCGGCATGCGCCTACACCGTCTTCCACTCCTGGCTGCTGCTGGTGCGCGGGGTGGTGCAGCGGCGCGGTCCGCGCAGCCTCAGCGTGGTCGGCGCGGCCGCCTGGAACCTCGCCGAACTGGCGGAACTGCGGCGGACGGGAGGGCTCGACGCGGTCGCGGCACGGCTGACCGCTCCCATGGAGGGCGACGGGCGCCCCGCCGACAACGGACGCCGGATCCAGCTGCCGACGGGCTACGAACTCAACCCCTGGGCGGACCTTCAGCCGCCGGGTGAGCAACAGGCGGCAACGGGGAGGAAGTTGTGGCACCAGAGTCCCGGGAGCGCCGGATGAACCAGAATCCCCCGAGCCCCGGCCGGCCGGGCACAGGGCAGGAAGCCGGCGGAGCGTACGGCCGTGCGGCGAGCGTCCTGCATGTGCGCTGCGCCCCGTCGCTCCCCGAGGACGAGTACCGGGCGGTGCTGGAACTGCTGCGGGAGTTCTCTCCCGTCGTCCAGGCCATCCCGCCCTCGGCCGCGCTGGTGCAGGCCCGGGGGGCGCAGCGGTACTTCGGCGCGGACGCCGTGCGGATCGCGGAGATGGTGCGGTTGCGTGCGGTTGCCCGGCTGGGCACGGACGTACGGATCGGGGTGGCCGGCACCTGGGCGGTGGCGGCGATGGCCTCCGCCCGGGTACCGGAGCCCGGCGGCATCGTGGCCGTGCCCGAGGGCGGGGTGGACGACTTCCTCGCGCCGCTGCCGGTGGAGGCGCTGCACGGCATCGGTTCCCGGCAGGCCGAGGCACTGCACGCGTACGGCCTGCACACCGTCGGCGCACTGGCCGCCGTTCCGCAGGGCGTCGTCGAACGGATCCTGGGCCGGCGCGCGGGACGGCAGGCCGCGGAGCGTGCCCGCGGTGTCGACCCGCGTCCCGTCACCCCCAAGGACCTGCCGCCCGCGGCCGCCGTCCGGCACCGGTTCACCGGGCACGAGCTCGACGGGGCCCTGGTCAGGGCCGCGCTTCTCGACCTGGTGGTACGGCTGGGCGCGACCCTGCGCGACCGCCGTCAGGCCGCCCGGGCCCTGTCCTTGAAGCTCCAGTTCGCCGGTGGCACGCATTGGGAGAAGACCCGGCGGCTCCCCGAACCGTCCGGCCACGACGAGGATCTGCGGATCGCGGCGTACCGGATGATGGACGCCGCCGGACTCCAGCGGGCCCGGCTGACGGGCATGGTGCTGCGCGCCGAGGACCTCACCGCGGCGGAGCGGGTGTCCCGGCAGATCTCGCTCGACCCGGTGCGGGAAGCCCGTCTCGCGGCGGAGGTGGCTGTGGACCGGGCGAACGCGCGGTTCGGCGCGGGCACGGTGCGACCGGCGGCCACCTTCCGCAGGGCGTCGTAAGGGGGCGCGGAGGGGGTGCGGGGCCGAGCCCCGCGCCGGCCGCGGGCCGCGGACTTCCTGCGCTGCCCACCGCTCCCGGCCCGGGCTCGAACGTGCCGCCGGACCGGATGGTGTACACCGCTGTGCCCGCCCGCCGTGCCGCGTGCCGCAGCTGACCGGCGGAGACCGCTTATTGACACACGTTCAGTTTTTACCGACGCGTAACTTCCCAGTCACGGTTACTCGTGCGTAGTTTTGTCGTGGGCACCACAAATCCAGCCATCGCTACTCCCTTGAGCCGCAAGGAGATTGCCCGATGCTGCCCTGGAAACGTGCACTGAGACCCCTTGCCGCCCTGCTGTTGGCCGCCGCCGTCAGCCTGACTCCCGCAACCGTCGCCCACGCCGAATCAACCGCCGCCGACACCGCCACCGCATCGGCACCCCACAGCGGTTGGAACAACTACAGCTGCAAGCCCTCCGCCACCCACCCCCGCCCCGTCGTCCTCGTCCACGGAACCTTCGGGAACTCGGTCGACAACTGGCTCAGCCTCGCTCCGTACCTGGTCGCGCGCGGCTACTGCGTCTTCTCACTCGACTACGGGCAGCTCCCCGGCGTGCCCTTCTTCCATGGCCTCGGCCCCATCGACAAGTCCGCGGAGCAACTCGACACCTATGTCGACAAGGTGCTCGCCGCGACCGGCGCGTCCGAGGCGGACCTCGTCGGCCACTCCCAGGGCGGCATGATGCCACGCTACTACCTCAAGTTCCTCGGCGGCGCCGACAGGGTGAACGCCCTCGTCGGCCTGGCGCCCGACAACCACGGCACCACGCTGTCCGGGCTCACCGCGCTTCTGCCGTACTTCCCCGGAGCCGAGGACCTGCTCAGCACCGCCACCCCGGGGCTTGCCGACCAGATCGTCGGATCCGCCTTCCTGACCAAACTCAACGCGGGCGGCGACACCGTGCCCGGCGTGCGCTACACCGTCATATCCACCCGGTACGACCAGGTGGTCACGCCCTACCGCTCGCAGTACCTGGACGGCCCGGGCGTCAAGAACGTCCTGGTCCAGGACCTGTGTCCGGTGAACCTGTCGGAGCACCTCGCCATCGGTCTGTTCGACCGGATCGCGTACCACGAGGTGGCCAACGCCCTTGACCCGGCGAACGCCCGACGCACGACCTGCGCGTCCGTCTTCAGCTGACACCGAAGAACGGACGCGCAGTTTCGCCACCCGGCGACGAGGGATGCTCAGCGGCCGTGACGGCCGCCGGCCGTCGCCCTGCGCCGGGCCGTGCCGAACAGTGCGGCCGCACCGAGAGCGAGGGCGGCGGCACCCCCGATGGCGATGTACGGGGTGCTGCTGTCACCACCGGTCTCGGCGAGGTTCTCGCTGCCCGAGGTGCCCGGGGCAGCGGCGCTGTTCGGCTCGGGGGCGTTGCCCCCGGTCTGCTCGGCCTCCTCACCGGCGGCCTGCTCCGCGGGCTTCCCACCGGTCTCCGTGCCGGCCGCTTCCGTGCCGGTCTGCTCGGAGCCCTTGCCCGTCCCGTCATGGCCGTCGCCACCGTGACCGTTGTGGTCGACGGTCGACTTGTCGGCACCGTCGGCTATCTCCTGCTCGGAGGGCGCCGCGGCGGTCGGGGCGCTGCCCGAGCCGCCGTTGTCCTGCCCGAACACCACGTCGGAGCAGGTGTAGAAGGCCTCGGGGGAGTCCGAACGCTGCCAGATGGAGTAGACGAGGTGGCGGCCGGACTTGTTCGGGACGACACCGTCGAAGACGTACTCACCGTTGACCAGCTTCGGGTCGGTGACCTTCGCGAACGGCGCGGCCTCCAGGTCCGACCACTTCAGCGGCTTCGTCGGGTCGTACCCGTCCTTGGTCAGGTACAGCTCGAAGGAACCCTTGTGGGGCGCGGTCGCCTTGTAGTGGAAGGTGCGGTTGCCGGCCGTCATCTTGCTGGAGGGCCAGTCACCGCGGGGCAGATCGAGACCCTTGTACTTGTCACGGCCCGCGCTGCACAGCTTGCCGTCCGGGATCAACTGCTGGTGATTGCCGGCGGCGTTGGCGATGTTGACCTCGTTCCAGTCGTACAGGGGCTGCGTACCACCGGCCGCGACCGCCGCCTTGCAGGCCGCGGATTCCGGACTCTCCGGCCCTTCGGCGAAGCAGGCCGACACCCGGCTGACCGGGTCCGTCATCGAGCCGTGGGCGAAGGCCGGAGCGGCGGAAAGCCCGGCGATCACGATCGGCGCGACGCCGAGTGCGGCGACCGTGGTGACCTTACGGCGAGCGGTCATGGTGACGTTCTCCTCAAGACGGACACATGGGGGGATCCCAGGGCGGGCCCGAACGGGCGGCACAACCCCCCGTGGGCTCATGGCACCGACAGTCCGAGCCGGCCCCGGCGATCAGCAAGCTAGCCCTTCGACGAGCCGAAATCGCCTGCTGGGAGGGGATGGAGGGGATCCTTATGCTCGCTTTAAGGAGGCGGTAAGGAGGGGCTGAGGAAGGCTGCGGAGCGCGCACGTCTGACCACGGGGTTCAGCGCCTGAGCGTCCGTGGCCGTCCAGGGCGGTCCACCGAGTGCCGCTGGGTTTGGCTCCCTGCTTGGCTCCCCACTCGGCTCCCACGACCAGTGCTCCGACCGGGAAGGCCCACCTGGTCGTAGGTGCGGGCAGCGTTCGCGGAAATCCGTTTCGAGGGTTGTTGCGGCGGCTCTACTCTGGCGCGGTGATGACCGAGGTGATCGTTCTCAACGGTGGTTCCAGTTCGGGAAAGTCCGGGATCGCCCGGTGTCTGCAGGCGGTCCTGCCGGATCCGTGGCTGGCTCTCGGGACCGACACGCTGGTTGACGCGATGCCCGCGTCCATGCAGGCGTCGGATGCCGGGATCGAGTTCGCTCCGGACGGAGAGGTGATCGTTGGGCCGGAGTTTCGGACGCTGGAAGCGGCATGGACCGAGGGGGTCGCCGCGATGGCCCGCGCGGGCGCCCGGATCATCGTCGACGAGGTCTTCCTCGGCGGAGCGGACTCGCAGCAGCGATGGCAGAAGGCCTTGGGCGACCTGCGGGTGCTGTGGGTCGGCGTCCGGTGTGACAGTGCGGTTGCCGCAGGGCGTGAGGTCGCGCGAGGCGATCGGGTCATCGGGATGGCAGCGTCCCAGGCGGATGTCGTCCACCGGGGTGTGGTCTACGACATGGAGGTCGACACCACGCATGCCGAGTCGATGGAGTGCGCACGGGCCATCGCCGCACATGCGAGGTGATCGACGGCGCGGCTGTCTGCCGCTGTGACCGCAGCGCAGGGACGGTCATGGGCTGCCAGGGGCCGATGCCCTTCTCGCCGCGGATCCGGGCGCGTTCGCGGCGTTGGGCCGGTCGTGGACGGTCCAGTCGGTCGTGCCGCACCTCGTGGACACGGCCTGCCGGCCACCGCTGGCATGCGATCCGGACAACCCGCTCCCCGTGCCCGACACCCCCGCGCATGCCACCCCGCAAGCCGTCCCCGCGTCCTAGGCTCGGGCAGCAGGATCAGACGCCGAGCAAAGGAGCCGTCCGTGGCCTTGAGCCGTGAAGAGCGTGAGCAGTTCCTCGCCGAACCCCATGTCGCCGCGCTGGCCGTGGACGAGGGGGAGGAGGGGCGGGCGCCCCTCACCGTGCCGATCTGGTATCAGTACGCGCCCGGTGGTGACATCTGGATCATGACCGGGCGCGACTCCCGGAAGGGGCGGGCCATTGCGCAGGCGGGACGGTTCTGCCTGATGGCCGACCGCTTGGAGCCCACCATCCGGTACGTCTCCGTCGAAGGGCCCGTCACCGAGACGATCCCCGCCACCCGGGAGCTTCTTCAGGAGATCTCGGCACGTTATCTGCCGGCCGACAAGGTCGACGCCTACGTCGACATGGCCTGGAAGAGCCACGGCGAGCAGGTGGTCATCCACATGCAGCCGCAGCGCTGGGTCAGCTCGGACCTCGGCGCACTCTGACGGATCGGGTGGAGGACCCTCGGGTCCCTGCAGACGGGCCCGCCTGCCCGGGCGCGCGTCGTCCGGGCGGGCCGGGCCCGAGCCTCAGCCGCCGGTCAGGCAATAGCGCGGCCCGAGCATCAGCCGACACTTCGCCCGAGCCGCCGGTCAGGCAATAGCCCAGCCCGAGCATCAGCCGCCACTCCGCCTCAGCCGCCGGTCAGGCAACAGCGCGGCCCGAGCCTCAGCCGCCGGTCAGGCGGTACCGCCGCTCCGGCCGGCCCGTGCCGCCGTAGCGCAGCGTGACCTCCGCCCGGCCGACGGTGGCGAAGTACTCCAGATACCGGCGCGCGCTCACCCGCGACAGCGAGCCCGCCTCCGCGCACTCGGACGCCGACAGATCGCCCGTGTGCTCCCGCAGGATCCGCTCCACCAGTTCGGCCGTGTGCGGGGCCAGCCCTTTGGGCAGTTCGCGCGAGCCGGGCGGCCGGGTGCCGAAGATCTGGTCGACGTCCTCCTGGCGCGCCTCGCCCAGCCGGTCGAAGCGGGATCGCAGCGATGCCACATGCCGCAGCTGCTCCTGAAGTGCCGCCTGGTTGAACGGCTTGATCAGATAGTGCAGCGCCCCCGCGCGCAGCGCCGCCCGCACCAAACCGGCGTCCCGCGCGGCCGTGATGAACAGCGCGTCCACACTCGCCCGCGTCTCGTCCCGCTCCTCGGCCGCCCGCAGCTCGCGCAGCACGCTGATCCCGTCCATGTCGGGCAGATAGATGTCGAGGAGCACGAGCTCGGGCCGCAGACGCTCGGCCGCGCGCAGCGCTTCTGCGCCGCTGTGGGCCACACCGACGACCCTGAAGCCTTCCGTCGCGGACACATAGCGGCTGTGCAGCTTGGCGACCATGAAGTCGTCGTCCACCACCAGCACGTTCATCACGCCGTCACGGTAGGACGTGACCACAAGGACCACAACGTCCGTTGATTGCGGAAGGGAGACAGCTTCTCAACGCGCAGGCAACATGTGGGCCACTTCACACTCCCACCACCGAGAGGCGGCTCTCGTGCGATTGCGCACTCCCCTCGCCCTGCTCGGGGCAGCGTTGCTGGTGCTCGTGGGGCCGCCGTTGCTCTCCGCCGGGAAGGGTTCCGACACCGGCACCCACATCCCCGGCCTTCGCTTCATGGTCCCGAACACGCCCGGCGGCGGCTACGACATCACTGCCCGTACGGCGGCCAAGAATGCCGAGGACGCCGAACTCACCCACAACGTCGAGGTGTTCAACCTGCCCGGCGCCGGCGGCACGGTCGGCCTGACCCGGCTCGTCGGTGAGCGCGGCAACGGCAGGCTCGCCATGTCCATGGGCCTGGGCGTCGTCGGCGCCGTCCACACCAACAAGTCGCCCCGGACGCTGGCGGACACCACCCCGATCGCCCGGCTCACCGAGGAGCCGGACATCGTCGTGGTCTCCAAGGACTCCCCGTACCGGACCATCCAGGACCTGCTCGCCGCCTGGAAGAAGAACCCGGGCAAACTGCCGGTCGGCGGCGGTTCGTCACCCGGCGGACCCGACCATCTCGCGCCGATGCTGATGGCGCAGGCGGCCGGGATCGCGCCCAGGACCGTGAACTACATCCCCTTCGACGGCGGCGGCGAACTGCTGGCCTCGATCCTCGGGAACAAGGTCGCCTTCGGCGTCTCGGGCGTCGGGGAGTACCTCGACCAGATCAAGGCCGGTGAGCTGCGGCTGCTGGCCGTCACCGGCCCGAAGCGGGTCCCCGGACTGGACGCGCCCACGCTGCGCGAGGCCGGACTGGACACCGAGTTCACCAACTGGCGCGGCATCGTCGCCCCGCCCGGCCTGTCGGACGCCGAGCGCGACAAGCTCATCGCCCTGCTCAGCGAACTCCACGACTCCGAGGAGTGGAAGGAGTCGATGAAGAAGAACGGCTGGGACGACGCGTTCCTCACCGGGGACAGGTTCGGCGACTTCCTCGACGCGCAGGACAAGAGCGTCGACTCGGTGCTGAAGGAGTTGGGACTGTGACCACCACGGACACCACACAGGCACCGGAGTCCCGCCGCTCCTGGTTGCGCGATCATTCCGAACTGGGCGTCGGGGTATTGCTGTTGGCCATCGGCGTGCTCGTCCTCACCGACGCCCTGACCATGGACGTCGACATCGCCCAGCGGGGGCCCGTCGGACCGAAAACAGTGCCGCTCGTCGTCGGCGTCGGCCTGGTGCTCGTCGCCGTACTGCTCACCGTCGACGTCCTGCGCGGCGGACGCGGAGAGGCGGAGGGCGGCGAGGACATCGATCTGAGCGAACCGAGCGACTGGCGCACGGTACTGCTCCTCGCCGGTGTCTTCCTGGCCTTCGCCGTGCTCATCGGGCCGGTCGGCTTCCCCGTCGCCGGCGCACTGCTGTTCTGGGGCGCCGCCTTCGCCCTCGGCAGCAGGCACCTCGACCGTGACCCGCTGATCGCCGCGGTCCTCTCCCTCCTCACCTACTTCGTGTTCGACAACTTGCTCGGTGTCCCCCTGCCGGGTGGTCCCCTGATGGAGGCGCTGTAGGCATGGACTCCCTCAACTCCCTGCTCGACGGCTTCGGCACCGCGCTGACCCCCGTCAATCTGCTCTGGGCCGCGATAGGCGTACTGCTCGGCACCGCGATCGGGGTACTGCCCGGCATCGGACCGGCCATGGCGGTGGCCCTGCTGCTGCCCGTGACGTACGGGCTGGAGCCCACCGGCGCGTTCATCATGTTCGCGGGCATCTACTACGGAGCGATGTTCGGCGGCTCCACCACCTCGATCCTGCTGAACACCCCCGGTGAGAGCGCCGCCGTCGTCGCCGCCATCGAAGGCAATCCGATGGCCAAGGCGGGCCGCGGAGCGCAGGCGCTGGCGGCCGCGGCCGTCGGTCACTTCGCCGGCGGCATGATCGGCACCATCCTGCTGGTCGTGCTCGCGCCGACCGTCGCCGAACTCGCCGTGGACATCGGCGCACCCGACTACTTCGCCATCATGGTGCTGGCGTTCATCGCGGTCACGTCCGTGCTCGGCTCCTCCCGCATCCGCGGTCTGGCCTCACTGCTGATCGGCCTCACGCTCGGACTCGTCGGCCTGGACCAGATGACCGGACAGCAGCGGCTCACCTTCGGATCGCTTCAACTCGCCGACGGCATCGATGTCGTCATCGTCGCCGTCGGACTCTTCGCCATCGGCGAGGCCCTGTGGGTCGCCGCCCATCTGCGCCGCAGCAGCGGCGAACCCATCCCGGTCGGCCGGCCCTGGCTCGGGAGGTCGGACGTCCGGCGCACCTGGAAGTCGTGGCTGCGCGGACCTGTCATCGGCTTCCCGTTCGGTGCGATCCCGGCCGGAGGAGCGGAGATCCCGACCTTCCTGTCGTACGTCACCGAGAAGCGGCTGTCGAAGCACAAGGAGGAGTTCGGCAAGGGCGCCATCGAAGGGGTCGCGGGGCCGGAGTCGGCGGCCTCGGCGTCGGCCGCGGGCACCCTGGTGTCGATGCTGACGCTCGGCCTGCCGACCACCGCGGTCGCGGCCGTGATGCTCGCCGCGTTCCAGCAGTACGGGATCCAGCCCGGCCCGCTGCTCTTCGAGCGTGAACCCGACCTGGTGTGGGGTCTGATCGCCTCGCTCTTCGTCGGCATGGTGCTGCTGCTCGCGCTGAACCTGCCGCTGGCGCCCCTGTGGGCGAAGCTGCTGCGCATCCCGCGCCCGTACCTGTACGCCGGCATCCTGTTCTTCGCCGGTGTCGGCGCGTACGCGGTCGGCGGAGAGGCGCTCGACCTGGTCATCCTGCTGATCATCGGCCTGATCGGCTTCGGGATGCGTCGGTACGGACTTCCCGTGCTGCCGGCGGTGATCGGTGTGATCCTCGGCCCGGCCGCAGAACAGCAGCTCCGCCGGGCGCTCCAGATCAGCGACGGCAGCGTCACCGGTCTGGTCAACACGCCGTTCTCGGTGACGGTGTACGCCGTGATCGTGATCCTGCTGGCGTGGCCGCTGATCAAGAAGGCGATCCCCGGCCGCGGCCGCACGGCGGCATGACGGAACGGATGCGCCCCGCCCTCAATCGTGTCGACGGTGGGGGCGGGGCGCATCACGCGGGACCCGTCACGCGGAGATGCTCGCCCGGCCCCGGCGCTTGCGTGGACCGGCGGATCCCGACGCCGAGTGCTACGCGTCGTCGTGCGCGGCCGACAATGCGCGCAAAGCGCCCTGTCGCGCCAGGAGTTCGAGCTCATCGAGCGCCCTGACGGCCTGCCCGGCAGCCTCCGGGTCGCTCTCGGCGAGCCCGCTCTCCGCGAACTCGTCCTCGTCCAGCCGGAGAACCGTCGACCCGTCGGCCGACACCCACAGGTCGAGATCCAGATCCTCCACGCTCAGCTCTTCGCCCACGAGCCGCGCCGGCCTGGCCACATCGCAGTACCAGCCCTTGAGCACGCCGTCGCCGGTGCGGACCTCCTTCACGGCATACCACCGGTCGCGCCAGTAGTGCTCGGTGAACACGTCGCCGGGCTCGAAGCGGACGAAGCCGAAGTCACGCGCCCCGCCGGACGCCCAGTCCGCGCGGACCACGAGATGCGTGCCGTCGTCGGCGATCAGGTCGGCCGGGTAGCGGATCTTGGTCGTGCCCGCCTTGACGAGCCGTACCTCAACCGAGGCCGCGGGCATGACGTACCTCCGTCGCACAGATCTCGTAGCCGAACCATGAGTTGACCGCCAGCATCGGTCCGTTGTCGGCGTCGTTGCTGGTGAACGCCTCGGTGTAGCCCGCGGCCCGGGCCCTGTGCAGCGAGTCGGACTTGGCGAGCTTGGCGAAACCGCGCCCGCGGTGGGCGCGCAGCGTGCCGGTCATGCCCGACAGATAGCGGGTACCGCCGTCCGACTGGGCGGCGGTGAAGGCGGCCACCTCGCCGTCCACCATCACGACCGTGCTGAGCGCGCGGTCCAGCAGCGGATGGTGCCAGGTGTGGTTGAGCCAGTCGTCGTAGTCGTCGAAGTCGACGGAGATGTCACCCGGCTCGTCCGACGTGGCCTCCGCGTCGGCCCGGAACATCGGCCGCGGGTCGGCAGCGAAGTCCTCGACCGTACGCAGTTCGACGCCCGCCGACAGCGGGGGCGGGGGCGGCAGCGTGCCGTTCGCCAGGTCCAGCCGCTGGAAGTGCGCCGAACGGGACGGCCGGTAGCCGCGGCGCTCGGCGAAGGCGCGTGAGGCGGGTTCGTCGGCCACCCAGGTGTACACGGTCGCCGCGCCGACGCCGGCCAGATGCTCCTCGGCGGTGCGCAGCAGCAGGCTCCCGACGCCCTGACCACGGTGTGCGGGCAGGACCAGCGGCGCGACGGACGACACCCCCGGCTCCGACGCGTCGTACGCCACGCCCGCGGAAGCCGTGCCGACGATCTCGCCGCCCCTCTCGGCGACCAACAGCCGGTGGTGCTTCGCGGGGTTGGCCCTCTCCACCTCGAACAGGACGGCCTCCGGTGTCGTCACCTCGTACGGCAGCACGGCACGCGCCACCCGGCACACCGCGGAGGCGTCCTCGCGGCGGAAGTCACGGACGATCACAGTCATGGTCACCGACGCTACGCGCCCGCCCGGACGTGTCGCCTCCCAATATCCGCCGGTGGGGGAGAATCGGAAGAGTGACCTTGAAGATCGCCATCGACGCGGACTCCGCGACCGCCCCGTACGAACAACTGCGCGCGCAGATCTCCGCCCGGGCCCGGTCCGGACGGCTGCCCGTCGGGTACAAACTGCCCACCGTGCGCGGGCTGGCGGAGGAGCTGGGGCTGGCGGCGAACACGGTCGCCAAGGCGTACCGCGCGCTGGAGGGGGACGGGGTGATCGAGACGCGCGGGCGGAACGGCACCTTCGTGGCGGCGGCGGGGGACGCGGCCGAGCGGCGGGCCGCCGTGGCGGCGGGGGAGTACGCGGCGGAGGCACGGCGCCTCGGACTCACGCGGGCCGCGGCCGAGGCGGCCGTGTCGGACGCGCTGCGCGCGGCGTACGGGTCCTGAGGTCCGCGGCGCGTGCGGAGGCCGCGCCGTCTCGGACCTACGGCACCTGAGGTCCGCGGCGGCGCGTCCGGATGTCTTCGTGACGCGGGTCCGTGAATGCCGGTCCGTGACGCGGTCCGTGAACGCGGGTCGTGACGTCGGTCCGTGATGCCGTCCGGCTAGAGGTACAGCCCCGCGTCCACGCCCTGCTGGCTCGGGACCGACGCCGGGCTGTGGCCGCGGCGCAGGGCGTACAGTTCCGCCAGGGTGGCGCCCTCGCGGCCCACGCCCTCCTCCGTGCCGAGCCAGTTCACCGCCTCCTTGCGCGTCAGTGAGCCCACCTCGATACGGGCCAGACAGCGGCCCGGGCGGACCACCGCCGGGTGGAGGCGTTCCAGATCCTCGTTCGTCGTCACGCCCACGAGGACGTTCCGGCCCTGTCCGAGCAGCCCGTCCGTGAGGTTGAGCAGCCGGGACAGCGCCTGGCCCGCCGTGTGCTTGGCCTCACCGCGGATCAGTTCGTCGCAGTCCTCCAGGAGCAGCAGCCGCCAGCGGCCCTTGGCGGTGCCGTCGTCCTCACCGATCGCGATGTCCATCAGATAGCCGACGTCGTTGAACAGCCGCTCCGGGTCCAGTACGCAGTCGACCTGGCACCAGTCCCGCCAGGACCGGGCCAGTGTGCGCAGCGCGGACGTCTTGCCCGTGCCCGGCGGGCCGTGCAGCAGAAGCAGCCGGCCCGCGATGTCGTCGGGCGTGACCTTCATCAGCCGGTCCATCGCGTCGGCCACCGGCGCCGTGTAGTTGGGCCGCACCTCTTCCCAGGTGCCGGCCGCGATCTGGCGGGTCGTGCGGTGCGGGCCGCGCCGCGGGGAGACGTACCAGAACCCCATCGTCACGTTCTCCGGCTGCGGCTCGGGTTCGTCCTCCGCGCCGTCCGTCGTCGCCTTGAGGATCTTCTCCGCCAGCTCCTCGCTGACCGCGGTCACCGTGACATCGGCGCCGCGGTTCCAGCGGGACACCAGCAGGGTCCAGCCCTCGCCCTCGGCGAGCACGGCACTGCGGTCGTCGTCGCGGGCCGAGCGCAGCACGGTGGCCGACGGCGGCAGCAGGGTGGCCCCGGGCTTGACGCGGTCGATGGAGGAGCTGTGGGAGTGCGGCTGCTCGCCCGTCGCGAAACGGCCGAGGAACAGCGCGTCGACGACATCCGACGGCGAATCGCTGTCGTCGACGTTGAGCCGGATCGGCAGTGCGTCTTGAGGCTGTGCGGACATGGGGCCCATGATCCGTCACCGAACCTGTCCGCGCACGGTGTTTTGACCGGTGGCGCGTTCCGGTGGGGCCGCGCCCGGTGGTGGCATCAGGTGCGGGCCTCCCGGAGCAGTGTCACGGCCCGGCGTGTCCTGCGCACGACGGCGTACCCCTTGGTGAGGGCACGGTCCCTGGCGAAGTTCCTGGCGACGGCCCGCCCTTCGATCAACTGCTCGAACTCGGCGATGTCCGTGCTACGCCGTACGGTCACGCGTTCCATGGCGTACGGGCCCTGGGCGCGGCGGGCGAGCGCGTTGCCCACGGCGAGCGACTGCGTGAAGCCCGCCTCCCGGACCGTCCGCCGTACCCGGCGGCTGGAGTAGCCGTACGGATAGGCGAAGGAGAAGGGCGGCTCGCCCAGTTCACCGGAGATGATGTCGCGGCAGCGGACGGTCTCGTACCGCAGCCGTTCGTCGCCGAGCTGGTCCATCTGCGGGTGGGTGTGGGTGTGGCCGCCGATCTCCATGCCGGCCGCGGCCAGTTCACGCACCTGGTCCCAGTCGAGCATGGTGTCGAGGGCGCCGCCCTCGTCGTGTTCACCGCGCAGCCAGCCGGTCGAGACGAACAGCGTGGAGGTGAATCCGTGTGCGGCGAGGACGGGAAGGGCGTGCCGGTGCACGCCCTCGTAGCCGTCGTCGAAGGTGATCAGGACCGGCCGGTGCGGCATTGGACGGCTGCCGCCCGACCGCCAGGCACCGGCCAGCTCCGACGTCGTCACCGGGGTGAACCCGCGCTTGTCGAGCAGGTCGAGCTGCTCGGCGAAGGCGTCGGGGGTGACCGAGAGACCGAGGGTCTCGTCGGCCGGCCGGTGCGCGACGGCGTGGTACATCAGGATGGGGACGGGCCGGTTCAACCGCTGTGACCTCCTGCCGTGGACGCCGTGGACGCCGTGGACGCCGTGGACCCGGACGGCGCGGGTGACTCGGACGGTACGAGTGACTCGGACGGTACGGATGCCGCGGGCGACGCGCCCGGCGCCGACGACCCGGACAGCGGGCCGTCGGGCACGGGTGACCCTGCCCGAACCGGCGGCCCGCCCGACACGGGTGCGATCGGGCCCGACGAGAAGCCGCCGCCGCGGCGGCGGGCCCGGGCGCTGCCCACCGCGTAGCCGCCCGCCGCCGCCGCGACTCCGGCGACGATCGCGCCGGCCCGGCCCGCGCCACCCGGCCGGCCGAGCACGGCGTCCCGCAATCCGCGCACCACTCCCGCGGGCAGCACCCGTGTGGTGTAGCGGCGTTCGGACTCGAGCCCCTTGTCCGCGCCCACACTCCTCGCCACCAGTGCCTTGGAGAGCCCCTCGGCGTAGGAGCGCGTACGGAAGTAGGCGAACCGTTCGCGGACGGCCGGGACCTTGTGGTGGATGACCGCGCGGTCGTCGATGAGGAGGACCGCGTCCGGCAGCGCCGACGCGAGCCGGATGCACAACTCGGTCTCCTCACAGCCCAGCGGCCGTTTGTCGCCGTCGCGACCGATGCCCGTGGCGAAGCCGCCGGAGGCGTCGAACGCGCTGCGCCGGAACGAGGCGTTGCCGCCCAGCACGTTGCGGACCCGCACCTTGCCCGGCGGCAGTCCGCGGTAGGTGCAGCCCACGACCCAGTCGAACTCCTCCGGGAACCACCGCGGCCTGCGTCCCGATGCCCAGGCGGCCGTCGTCCGGCCGCCGACCGCCATCACCCGCGGATCGTCGTACCCCTCGGCGAAGTACCGCAGCCAGTCGCGCTCGGCCACGGCGTCGTCGTCGAGGAAGGCGACGAACTCACCGCGGGCCACGGCGATGCCGGTGTTGCGGCCCGCGGAGAGGCCGCGGGGGCCCGCGTTGGCGAGCACCCGCACCTCCTCACCTTCCGCGGCGGACCCGCCGTGCGCGCCGGACTCCTGGTACTCCTCGCAGAGCCGGTCGAGCAGGGCGGGATTGTGGTCCACCACGAGCAGCGTTTCGAGAGCCGGCAGTGACTGCTTCCGCACCGAGTCGACGGCCGCGAGGATGTCCTCCCAGCGGTCTTCGGTGTAGACGCAGATCACCACCGAGAACCGACGGTCGCTCAAGACGTCTCTCCCCGGGGGACCGTCACGTCGGGCGCGGCCGCGTGGCGGGTGCGCGGAGCGCGGCGCGCACCCTTCTCCTTGAGGATCACCTTGAGCACACGGAGGCCGTCCCGGACGGCGCGCAGATTGCTGAGGCCGTGAATGCGCAGATACTCGTGGCTGGGAACCTCCTGCACCCGCAGACCGGCCTTGGCGACGCGGATGTTCATCAGGGTCTCGATCTCGAACCCGGTGCAGTCGAGGTCGATGTCGTCGAGGCAGTGCTTCCAGAAGGCGTTGTAGCCGTAGCAGAGGTCGGTGTATCTCGCCCCGAACTTGGCGTTGACGACGGCGCACAGGATCCGGTTGCCGAGCTTGCGGATCGGGGTCATGTCGTCGGTGCCGCCGCCGTTGGCGAAACGTGAACCCTTGGCGAAGTCGGCTCCCGAGACGAGCGCCGAGACATAGGAGACGATCTCGTTTCCGTCGGCCGACCCGTCCGCGTCGACCATGACGATGATGTCGCCGGTGCAGGCGGCGAATCCGCTGATCAGGGCATCCCCTTTGCCCTTGCCGGCCTGTTTCACGACCTTGACGTCCGGCCACAGTTCGCGGGCGACCTCGACGGTGTTGTCACTGGAATTGCCGTCGACCAGCACGACTTCGTGAATCCAGTGCGGAAGTGTCTTGAAGACGTACGGCAGATTCTCCGCCTCGTTCATTGCGGGAATCACGACGCTGACCGGCGGTGTGATGGCGAGATGGGACGAGATCGGCCGGTAGACGGCAGATATGCGGCTCACTTCGTTCACCGACGGATCTTGCCCCGGAGCGGCCGGGTGCAGGACTGAGCTCATGATGCAGTTTTCCCTCTCCACCGGTGGACCGCCCGCCCCACGGGCGATCCGGATGAGTGTCCGGTTTGAAAGGGGGGTTTACTTCTCACCCGCCAATGCCGAATAACCCTCCGTACCTTTGGGTGAGTTGCAGAACATGGCCGCGCGGCATACGACTCGGTTGCGAGCACGAAAACCGAGCACGGCACCCCCCTACCGCGCCTCCCGCTCAGAAGCCATCGCGACGCTTGAGCCCTCCCCTAGTGCCGCTTGCATGATGGACCGTTGCGGGTGGATGTACGACGGTATTGATGATTAGGACTGTATGGCAAGACCTGGACCCCGGTCTCGCTTTTCTACTTTTTGACACCGAATCGGATGGAGAGTGCAGCACTTTCTGATCGAATTTTCTTGATCGCTTTCAGGAATTGATCACTCGGTGTTCCTGACCCCGGATTCCGCATTCGGCGCGCTGGCGCCCACAGAAAGAGCAGAGCGGTGATCACCACGACGGCGACGACCCCTCCGCCGACGTCGAGGATGCGCGGGGACGAGACCGGCAGGGCGGCGAGCAGGCCGATGCCGACGGCTCCGGCGGCGGCGACGGCCGCACGGGTGGCGGGCTCGAACCCGGACAGTGCGGCGAACAGTCCGCAGGCGGGCCCCGCGAAGAGGAAGAAGAGCACGAACGGCGCGCGCAGCGGCGAGCGGACGTCCGCGAGCGCCAGCGCGACGCCGACGCCCGACACGGCGAAGGCCGCGCCGGCGAGGACCGGCAGGAGATCGGAACCGCCCGGCGGTGGCTTGTTCTTGATGGTCTGCATGGCCGACTGAACCCCCCCAGGCGTCGGATGCGAGGCCCTCATGCTGACCAGCCCGCCCGGTGGCGTCAAGACGACCATAGGAATTTTTGGCATGGACACTTCCGGTGAAGTATGGGCCCTGCTACGAAAGTTGAGGCAGAGATCCTGCTAAAGGGAGGTTCCATGAAACTGTCCCGAATCGCGGCATTCTCATCCTCACTCCTCCTCGGCGCCGTTCTCGCTCTCACCGGAGCGGGACAGGCGCAGGCCGACGACAGAGCCCTCGCCCTTGACTACGTGGCGCTGGGCGACTCCTACTCATCCGGACTCGGAGCCGGCAGCTACGACGGCGCCAGCGGCAACTGCAAGCGCAGCACCCGCGCCTACCCCAAGCTCTGGGCCGCCGCTCATTCACCCTCGTCGTTCGCGTTCACCGCTTGCTCGGGCGCTCGTACGGGTGATGTTCTCTCCGGTCAGCTCGCCCCCCTCAACTCCGCCACCGACCTCGTCTCCATCACCATCGGCGGCAACGACGCCGGCTTCTCCGATGTGATGACCACGTGCGTCCTCCAGTCGGAGGCCAACTGCATCAACCGCATCAACCAGGCCCGCTCGTACGTCAACACGACCCTGCCCGGACAACTCGACTCCGTGTACACGGCCATCAGCTCCCGCTCCCCCTCGGCCCAGGTCGTCGTCCTCGGCTACCCCCGCTTCTACCAGCTGGGCGGCAACTGCCTCGCCGGACTCAGCGAGAACGAACGGTCTGCGATCAACTCTGCCGCCGACTACCTCAACGCCGCCATCGCGAAGCGCGCGGCCGACCACGGCTACGACTTCGCCGACGTCGTCCCCGCCTTCACCGGACACGAGATCTGCTCCGGCTCGGCGTGGCTGCACAGCGTGAACTGGCTCAACATCGGTGAGTCGTACCACCCCACCGCCGCCGGGCAGTCCGGCGGCTATCTGCCCAGCTTCACCTCTCGCGTGTGAGCCCGGTCCGTCCGACCGCGGCAGCCGCGCTGTCCACCGGGTCCGCCGCGCCCGCGCCGCCTCCGGTGTCGGGCGGGTAGGACTCGCTGTCCGACGAGGAGTCCCCGCCCGACGGGGACTCCTCGTCGCAGGCGATGGAGAAGCCGACCCAACCGGACCGTGCCTCGACCGGTTTCCGGATCTCCACCCGGATCCGGTCGTGGTACGTGTCGCCCTCCGCGCGGTTCCGTTCGATGTGGTTGACCTCCCGCTGCTTTCCGCCCCCCGAGCCGAGCCGCAGGGTCTTCCATCCCGTGTCGGAGCCCTTGCCGCTCTCGGTGGCCCAGCGGTACTCGACGGCGGCGGGCACCCGACCGACCGTGATGGTCGCCCGGAAGGCCGGAGCCCCGGCCTCCGGCGGCGGGCAGGTGCCCGTGTAACGGTCCTGCACGGTCCTGAGGTGGACCGAGACGCTCTGCGGACGGTCGTGTGTCGACGCCCCGTTGCCGCCGGTCGCACCGCCGTCACCGCCGTCGTCCGTCTCCGTGCCGGTGTCGCCGCCGGTGTCGGTCGAACCGCCGGTACCCGGGGTACCCGCACTCGCGGCGCCGGGAGTTGCGGTGCCGCCCCCGTCGTCGCCCGCGTTCGTGCCGTTGCCCGTGCCGTTCCCGGCCAGCGCCCAGGCCAGGCCGCCGGCCGCGAGCAGCAGGACCGCGATGCCCGCGGCCAGAACCACCTTCGCCCGACGGGGATGTCCCTGCCGCGGAGCGGGAGTCGGCGCCGTGGCCGCCGTGCCCGCCGTCGTCGGCGCCGGCCGTCCCGGTCCGGTGGGCGGGGGAGTGCCCGGCGACGTGGACGTCATCGTCGGGGCGTACGGACCGGACACCGGTGGTACGGACGTACGCGCCGTCCCGCCCGCGCCCACCACCCGCAGCATCCGCTCGGCCTCGTCCGCCGGGAGCCGGTCCGCCGGGTCCTTGCGCAGCAGCCCTCCGATCACCGGCGCCAGTTCACCGGCCCGGCGCGGTGGTGGCAACTCCTCGTCCACCACCGCGCGCAGCGTGCTCAGCGGAGTGTTCTGGCGGAACGGCGTGATGCCCTCGACCGACGCGTACAGCAGTACGCCGAGGGACCAGAGGTCGGACTCGGGACCCGGGTTGCGGCCGAGTGCCCGTTCGGGTGCGAGGAACTCGGGCGAGCCGATCAGCTCACCCGTCATCGTGAGGTTGGAGGTGCCCTCCACCGTCGCGATGCCGAAGTCGGTGAGCACCACCCGTCCGTCGTTGGCGACGAGGACGTTTCCCGGTTTCACGTCGCGGTGCAGCACACCCGCCATGTGCGCGGCGCGCAGCGCGGCGAGCACCTCGGCACCGACGTGGGCCGCGCGCCGCGGGGTGAGCGGACCCTCCGCCTCCAGTACGTCGGACAGGGCGAGCCCGCGGACCAGTTCCATCACGATCCACGGGCGCCCGTCCTCGGTGGCCACGTCGTAGACGGTGACCACGTTGCGGTGCGAGATCCGGCCCGCGGCCCACGCCTCCCGCTCCAGGCGCTGGTAGAGCCGGCGTTCGTCCGTGCTGCCCAGACCGCCGGGCGCCCGTACCTCCTTGACCGCGACCTCGCGGGCCAGCACCTCGTCGCGGGCGCGCCACACCACACCCATACCGCCTTCGCCCAGCGGGCTCAGCAGTCGGTAACGCCCGGCGATCAGTTGATTCTCGGGCACGCGAGCCCCCATCCGTCGCAGCACGGCATCTCGGTGGAAACCACTCAAAGCTAGCTCAACTCCAGGCTGCTGCGGCCCCCCTGAACACCAATCCGCATCCCAGGACGAACACCACGAACGCGGTGCCGAGGGGAGCGGCCCGATGGGCGCGGGCGAGGACCCTGCCACCACGGCGTTTGCGTTCCGCGAGGCGCTTCGCCGCCCCCGCGCCGACGCGCACGACCAGGAATCCGGCGGCGGCCAGCGTCAGGGCGAGGCCCGCGCCGTAGGCGAGGACCAGCAGGAAGCCGAACCAGGCATGGCCGAGGGCGGCCGCGCCGACGAGGACGACGACGGCGGAGGGGCTCGGCACCATGCCCCCGGCGAACCCGAGGAGCAGGGTGCCGCGCAGCCCGCGGCGCTTGTCGCCCGGCAGGCTGTGCGCGTGGTCATGGTGGTCGTGGGTGTGTCCGTCCCCGTGCCCGTGTGCGTCCGAGCCGCCGTGGTCGTGCCCGTGCCCGTGCGCATGTCCGTGGCCGTGACCGTGACCGTGATGATGGTGCTGATGTGGTCGGCCGCGCCGACGCCATGCCCGTAGGACGAGCGCGGCCCCGGCCAGTGCGACCAGCGCGCCGCTCGCCACGCCCAGCCAGGCGACGACCGACGGCGCCGCCGCCGAACCGGCCGCCACCAGTGCCCCCAGCGCGAACACCCCGAGGGTGTGGGTGACGGTCACCGAGATGCCGAGGGTGAGCACCTCACGTACCGAGTTGCGCCCCCCGGCCGCCGCCGCGGCGGCCATCAGCGTCTTGCCGTGGCCGGGAGCCAGAGCGTGCATCGCGCCCAGCGCGATCGCCGTCGCCAGAGCGAGGGCGGCGAACGGCAGGGTCAGATCGCGCCGCTCGACCAGCCCGGTCAGGGCCTGCGTCCACCGGTCAGCGCCACGCGGCAGTACGGAGGCGGGGCCAGCGCCCTGCTCGTCACCGCCGTCGACCAGGGCGGGGCCACCGGGCACCACCCTCAGCGCGGCCTTCGTACGGTTCGGGGGAGCGGCCTGCCGGTCCTCCGGGTACTCGGACAGCCGCCGGGACAGCGATTCCCGCGGCACGTCGGACTCCGCCAGCGTCATCCGGTCGCCGCGTGCCGTGACCTCCCGCCAGCCCGGCCGCCCGTCGCCGCCCGGAGCCCGGAAGGAGACGGCCGCCTCGCCGGCCGGCAGCGCGGCCGTCAGCTCGCACTCCAGCCGAAGCGTCGCCAGACCGGCCTGCCCGGGGCGTACTTCGGCACGGCTCGCGCCGGCCCTGAGCGCCACCGCGCGTCCGTTCACCTCCGCGCGCGTCTCGCGCGCCGCGGTCGCGCAGCGCGCGGCCGCCCAGGAGGGAAGCTTCTCGGGGGTCCGCACGGCCGGATCGATCTGGGCGGTCGGGATCTCCGCCAGGTCCTCGACGTGGTCGACCCTCAACTCGCCCCGGGCGACCACCAGTCCGTCGTAGCGATTGACGGTGAAGTTGCCGAGTGGATGGGCGGTCGCCGTGCCCGCGAAGACGAGGAACAGACCGGCGACCAGCGTGCCGACGACGGCGACGCGCTGCTTCAGGGTCAGTCCGCTGCTCACCGTGCTCATGACGTCTCCTTGGCGCTGTTCCGCAGGGTGCGCCGGATCTCGGCCGGAGCGAGCGGCGAGAAACCGGGGTTGAGCGAGAGGGCCCGGGTGAGGGAGCGGCGGGCGGGCGCCTTCGCGCCGGCCGCCTGCTCGACCATCCCCAGGTGGTAGAGGAAAACGGCGTCGCGGTAGCCGGTCGCCGTGGCCTTCCGGGCGTACGGCAGCGCGTCCCCGGCCCGGCCGTTGCGGTACAGCGCCCAGCCGAGCGCATCGGCCGTGTGCACGGTCTGCCGCCGCTTCCATTCGGCCTGTGCGGCCTTGAGCGCGACGGCCTTGTTGCCGTGGTCGGCGGCGGCGAGCGCGGTGTCCAGATCCGGATTCACCCCGCCCGCGCGGGCGAGCGACGCCCACGTGCCGATCAGCGCGTACTGCCGGCGTGCCTCGGCGTCCCTCCCCGCGGCCTCGTACAGCTCACCGAGCGCGACGAGTTGGCCGGGGAGCGGGTAGCGGGCGACGATCGCCTCGTACTCGACGATCGCCTCGGCCGTCTTCCCCTGCGCCGCGTGCGCCCGGGCCCGGCACTCCTGCGCCGCGATGTTCCTCGGCTGGGCGCGCAGCGCGGTTCCGCAGTGCTTCAGCGCGGTGTCGTACTGCCCCTGGGACCAGGTGAGCCGGCCGAGCGCGGTGGCGACGTAGGCGATGTCTCCGGGGGCGGTGGCGGAATTCATGGCCAGGGTCAGGACACGGTTCGCGCCCTCGGTGTCGCCGCGCAGTTCGAGGACGTAGGCGAGGCGCGTGAAGGCGGGTATGCCGGGACGCCTGAGGTCTGCCTCCTCGGCCGCCTTCAACGCCTGGTCGTAGCGGCCGAGTTCGACGAGGGCGTCGATGCGCACCGCCAGGGCCTGTTCGCTGTACGGATTGACCGCCAGCGCCTGGCCGGCGTCCCGCAGCGCTCCGGTGAAGTCGTGCCGGGCGGCCGCGAGTGCGGCCCGCCCGGCGAGCGCCGCGTCGTTGCCCTCGCGGCGCAAGGTCAACGACCGTGCGAAGGCGTCGGCGGCCCGCGGGTAGCCGGCCGGGTCGCCGGACGTCCGGGCCTCCTCGACGCGGGCCGAACCGAGCGTCGCCCAGCCCCGGTCGTCCTTGGGCCGGCTCTTCAGATGCGCTTCGAGGGCTCGTACGTCCGTCCCGATCACCGCGGCGCCGGCGAGGGGTGCCGCCCGCTCCCGCCCGTCGCCGCCCATCACGACGGCGCCCGCGCTGATCGCCAGCGCCAGCCCGACGGCTCCCAGCCCGACGGCCGACCGCCGCCAAAGGCCGCCCCGGGGTGGCCGGGGGGCTTCGCTGGTCTGCTGAGACATCTTCGGTCCTCTCGGGGCCGGGGCCCCGTGAGACGGGGCCCTGAACTGATCGGTGGAGCGGACGGGGGCGGGGCACGGTGTGCCCGGCCCCCGTCTCGACGGGCGGCTCGGCGCGCGGCGCGCCTAGATGTAGCTCGTCGTCCGCCTGCGCCTGCGCCACCAGGTCAGGGCCGTGGCGATCAGCAGCACACCCGCCACGGCGCCGCCCGCGGAGGCGATCAGCAGGGTCCTGCTGTCGTCGGAGGAGGACGACAGGCCCGCTCCGCCGTTCAGCGCGTTGCGCGCGGTGGCACCCTCGGCCGTGGGGCCGCGCGAGCCCGCGGTCGGCAGCGCGACGTAGGGGAAACTCGCCTCGAACTTCTGGTCATTGGCGTCGACCGCGTCGCCCAGGTCGTTCTTCGAGCCCACGAGTTCGCCCTCGACGACCTGGAGCGCGATGTCCAGGACGTCGTCGGTCAGCCTGCGGCCGTTGGGGAAGCCGGCGTTGTCGCCGTCGAGCACGCCGAGCCTCTTCGGCTCGGCCGCGGGCTTGATGGAGGTGTTCAGCCGCAGAGCCTCCGCGGGCTTCACCCCGGGCGGCTGGTTGAGGTCCTTCACACCGGTGAGGAAGACCGAGACGAGGTCGTTGCGCGGCTCGGCCGGAGCCTTGATCTTGTAGATGCCCTCGATCAGCTTGGGCAGCTCCGGGTTGGTCACCGACGGCAGGAAGTCCGCGTCGTTCCACGGCGAGGACGCGTTGAACCTGTCCTTGTCCTTCAGGGGCAGGACCACCTCGTTGACCAGCGGCATGCCGAGGCGCGAGACCTGGGTCCAGTGGCCGCCCGCGCTCTTGCGCTGGGTCGTCGACCAGATGCCGACGACCGGCTGCTCGGCCGACTGCTGTATGTAGTGCGTCGGCACCTGGAGTGCGAGGGTGTTGACGTTGTAGCCCTTGAGCGTGTCGTTGCCGACCTCGGAGAGGTCACCGCCGTACAGCAGGTCGAAGACCCGCAGGTCGAGGAAGAACGGGTCGTCGGCCTGGCCTGCGAAGGTGGTCAGACCACTCGGCAGCTGGTGCACCGCCTGCTTGCGCAGCACGCCGTAGTCCGGCATGGACGCCTTGCCCACATTGGATGGCGCCACCGGGACGTCGTCCGCGATCTTGTGGGTGGAGGCCACCTTCTGGTCCTTCAGACGCAGCAGGTCGATGTCGTACGTCTGCGTGAAGTTGAGGTCCGGATCGTCGAGGCTGGTGACGGGACCGGTGTTGTAGAGGAACGTCTTGTCGTTCTTCAGGTGTTCCTCGAACGTCCAGCGGTAGAGGAGATCGCCCTGCGCGTCACCGTTGCTGTCGATGTGGATGTCGTACTGGGCGTCGGTGGCGAACTTGTAGAAGTTCGGGCCACCCGCCGGGTCCTCGAACGGCAGCCAGTTGGCCACCAGCGTCGTCGTGTCCGGCTTGTCCGGACTGACGAAGGCGTACACGTCGGTGTTGTCGAACTGGGGCTGGCCCGAGATCAGCGGGGCCTCCCGGTGACTGGAGGCGAAGGCCGCCTCCGGCGTCAGTGCGGCCACGCCGCCGGCGGCGAGCGCCCCGGCAGCCAGAGCACCACAGGTGAGCGCGGCGAGACTCCTGCGCCCCCGGAAAGTTCCGGGCCCCCACCCGCTCCTGTTGATTGCGGTCATCGCGTCCGTCCGTTCTGAGCAACGAGGTTCGGTTGCCTTGCGCGTGCCATTCGGGGCCGCGTGACGGATGGATTGGTGGAGATTCGAAACTGTCCAACTCGCCCTGGAAACTCATGGATTCGGTGAGTGGTCGTCAACTCGCGTACAGGTGTGGTGAATCCTGCGCCCGGGATACACGAGTGTGATGCCGGGGCGATAGGGTTAACCTGCCCGGGCCGGGTGCGTCGTACGGGTGGGGAGTGACATGGATCAGATAGCAGTGCGGAGCAGGGCACGAGTGCCTGCCATCACATGTGGGAGCAGCGCGACCAGTTCGCGTCTTGACCGGCATCTTTCGGTGCTGGGCGGCCCTGCCGTCCCGCAGCGCGAGACGGTCGAGGCGACATCGCTGATGCGCGAACTCACCGCGCGTGATGTGACGCACAGCCACAGGAGCAAGAGCGCGCGCGTCTCGCTCTTCGCGCCCCTGCGCAGGCTGCGCCGCTCGCTGTTCGGCAGCCGGAGCTGATCCGGCCGCCTTCGCATCGCGACCGCGCGCTCAGGCGACCACACCGTCCCGGCGCAGCGCTGCTGTCCCCTCTTCCGTCATTCCCAGGGACCTCAGCAGCGCGTCGGTGTGCTCGCCGAGCGCGGGGACCGCACCCATCCGTACCTCCGGTCCGCCCGGCAGGGTGATCGGCGGCAGCAGTGCCTTCAGCGGACCGACCGGTGAACCGACCTCCCGCCACCGGTCACGCGCCGCGAGCTGCGGATGTCCGGCCACATCCGTCACATCGTTGAGCCGCGCGCAGGCGATGCCCGCGGCCTCCAGTCGCTCGACGGCCTCCTGGGTGCTCAGTTTCCCGAGTGCCCGGCCCACCGCGGCGTCCGTCCGCGCACGATTCGCCGTACGGGCCGTGTTGGTGGCGAAGTGCGGATCGGTGCCGAGGCCGGGCATCTCCAGCACCTGTTCGGCCAGCCGCCGCCATTCCCGGTCGTTCTGCACCGACAGCAGGACCTGCCCGCCGTCCGCGGTGGTGTACGCGTCGTACGGTGCGATGACGGCGTGCGCGAGGCCCGTGCGCGCCGGGGGCTGTCCACCGTGCATCCCGTAGTGCAGCGGATGTCCCATCCACTCGGCGAGCGACTCCAGCATCGAGATCTCGACCGGGCCGCCGCGGCCCGAGACACCCCGGCGCAGCAGCGCGGCCAGCACCCCGGAGAAGGCGTACATGGCGGCGGCGATGTCGGCCGCCGGAATGCCGGCCTTCACCGGCCGTTCGGCGGTCCCGGTGACGGAGACCAGCCCGGCCTCGCACTGCACGAGCATGTCGTAGGCACGTTTGTGGGCGTACGGGCCCTCAGCGCCGTAGCCCGAGATGTCCACCGCGACCAGCCGGGGGTGCGCGGCGCACAGGGTGGCCGCGTCCAGACCGAGCCGGGCGGCCGCGCCCTGGGCGAGGTTCTGCACGAACACATCGGCGTCCGCGACGAGCCGCCGCACGATCTCCAGCCCGCGCGGGTCCTTGAGGTCGACGGCGATGGACTCCTTGCCGTAGTTGCACCACACGAAGTGCGAGGCGAGTCCGTGGGCGGCGGTGTCATAGGCGCGGGCGAAGTCGCCGCCGTCCGGACGCTCGATCTTGATGACACGGGCGCCGAGGTCGGCGAGCTGGCGGGTGGCGAACGGGGCCGATACGGCCTGTTCGACGGTGACGACGGTGACCCCGTCGAGCGGCAGTGGCTGAGTGCTCATGACAGCCGTACCTATCGCGTACCCAGGGCATCTGTCATCTCGGCGGGCGGGTGCGCGACTGCCCGGCCGGCGCGGGGTGCGCCGGTCGCCGCGTTCAGAGCAGGGCGAACTGGCCCTCCGGACCTTCCTCGTGGTGGTCGAGTACGGAGGCGGGCCGGCGGGCCGTGTCCGGCGGCGGCAGCACGCCCCCGAAGTCGGTGATCTCGGCGCTGGTCTTCAACTCGGCTCGTCGGCCGGTCAATTCACCGAACAGGGCGAGGACGGTGATCAGCTCCAGCAGCTCCGAGGTCCACTCCTGCGGCCAGGCCCCGGGCCGGATCGCCTCCAGGGTGCCGGGCTCGGCCGGGGCGGTCCGGTGTGCGAACCAGGTCTCCAGCACCCGGGTACCCGCCACCTCGACGTCCCAGGCGGCGGTCGGCACCGGGGAGATGCGTCCCTCGCCGACGCTCAGCACCTCCTCCTGCGCGTCGTACGCGATCGCGTCGGGGCGGGCGGGCACGGCGGCGCGGACATAGGGGCGCCGCCCGCCGGGCAGCCGGGGCTTGGCTCCGCCACGTGCCCCGCGGAGCTGGACGTCGAGCAGGGTCCGCCCCAGCTCCACGCCCGTGAGCCAGACCTCGGGATCGGCGGGCAACGGGACGACACCACCGGCGGGTGACGGCTCGGCGGCCGCGGCGATCCAGGCGAGCACGTCCTCGGCCTCGACCGTCCGCCCGTAGTGGCCTTCCAGCAGGGGCAGCAGACCGGGCGCGAGATTGGGCTCGTTGCCGCCGGGCCGGCGATACAACGGCCGGATGCGGCCGGGCCGTCCGGCGGGGGAGTACCCGTCGGGGAGCAGCGCGGACATCAGGACGGCGGGACCCGTGGCGTCGCCGGTCCAACCCTGTTCGACGGCGAAGATCTGCCGGTCGTCGGCGACCCGCCACAGCTCGGGGCGGGCGACGTCGAGGAGACGCTGGTCGGGGATCAGCCACTGTTCGTCGAAGGCCCCGTGCGCGATCCGCACCGGCTCGGGGCAGCGGCCGTCCTCACGCACGAAGCGGCCCGTCCCACTGGACTGCCCGGGCAACTGGCTCACCGCGGACCGGGGGGTGCGGGCACGGGTGCAGCCGAACAGCGCGTCCTGGGCCGTGCCCTCCGCCCGCGCCACCGCGTCCCAGCGCGCTGCCAGCGATCCGGCGTCCGGCGCGATCACCCAGGAGCGTCCCGGCCGCAGGGGCCGCACGCCCCATGGCATGAGCGCATCGAGCATCGGCATGCGGACATCCTCCCCCTCGCCACGGGCGCGTACCGCCGGAATGGTAGTCATCCACGCGCGGCAGGCTGACGTCAGTCCGCGTCGACGGTGACCGAGAAGGAGAACCGGTCGCCCCGGTAGTGGATCCGCGCGACGTCCACCACCCGGCCCTCGCCGTCGTACGTCACCCCTGTGTAGTGCAGGATCGGACTCAGCAGCGGCACCTCCAGCAGCTCCGCCGTCCGCGGGTCCGCCAGCCGGGCCTCCACGGTGTCCGTGATCCGGCTGATCCGCACACCGACCGCGTCCCGCAGCACCTTGGTCATCGGCCAGCGCTCCAGATCCGCGAGATCCAGTGCGGCCGCGATGTCCGGACGCACCGCGTTCTCCGCCCAGTTGGTCGGCTCTCCGCTCTCCCCGTCGCAGCGCAGCCTGCGGTACGTCACGACCTCGGCGACGTCCGGGAAGTACTCGGACAGTTCGGCGGGCACCGGACCGGGACCGTGTCCGAGGATCGTCGTCCGCTCGCCCGACTGCTGGGCCACGATCGCGTCGATCGAGCCCAGCAACCGACGCGGCGCCCCCCGACGGGCCCCCGGTTCGATGAAGGTGCCGCGCCGACGGTGCCGGCTGATCAGCCCCTCCGCCTCCAGCTCCTTGAGAGCCTGCCGCATGGTCAGCACGCTCACGCCGTAATGCGCGGCGAGCTGCTCCTCGGTGGGCAGCCGCAGCGACGCCTCGGGCCCCCGGCCGAGTATCGAGGCGCGCAGCGACTGCGAGACCTGGTACCACAGCGGCAGCTTGCGGTTCAGGACCAGCGAGTCGGGGGCGAAGGAGGTCACGGCATCTCCGTACTACGACCTGAAGTGGCGCTCAAGACCCTGCCACACGTTGTCGTAGCCCTTCTGCAGATGGTCCGCGCCCGCCGCCTGCTCCGTCGCGGTCACCGGCCAGCGCGTCTCGAACATGAACGCCAGCCCGTCGTCGATCTTCTGCGGCTTGAGCTCGGCCGCGCTCGCCCGGTCGAACGTGTCCCGGTCCGGCCCGTGCGCCGACATCATGTTGTGCAGCGAACCGCCGCCGGGCACGAAGCCCTCCGCCTTCGCGTCGTACGCGCCCTCGATCAGGCCCATGTACTCGCTCATCACGTTGCGGTGGAAGTAGGGCGGCCGGAAGGTGTCCTCGCCGACCAGCCAGCGCGGTGCGAAGACCACGAAGTCGACGCCCGCCAGGCCCGGGGTGTCGGACGGCGAGGTCAGCACGGTGAAGATCGACGGGTCCGGGTGGTCGTAGCTGATGGTGCCGATGACGTTGAACCGGCGCAGGTCGTAGACGTACGGCAGGTGGTTGCCGTGCCAGGCGACCACATCGAGCGGGGAGTGGTCGTACGTCGCCGCCCAGAGGTTGCCGCAGAACTTGTTGACCACCTCCACCGGACGCTCCACGTCCTCGAAGGACGCCACCGGAGCCATGAAGTCACGGGCGTTCGCGAGCCCGTTGGCGCCGATCGGGCCGAGATCGGGGAGCTGGAAGGGCTGACCGTAGTTCTCGCACACATAGCCGCGGGCACTGTCGTCGAGCAGTTCCACGCGGAAGCGGATGCCGCGCGGGATCAGGGCCACCTCGCCGGGACGGGCCGCGAGCAGGCCGAACTCCGTGACCAGCAGCAGGCCACCGCGCTCGGGGACGATCAGCAGCTCGCCGTCGGCGTCGCTGAACACCCGGTCCGTCATGGACGCGTTGGCGTGATAGAGGTGCACGGCCATGCCGGTGCGCTGGGTCGTGTCGCCGTTCCCGCCGAGCGTCCACAGACCGGCCAACCAGTCGGTCCCCGGCGCCGGCTCGGGCAGCGGGTTCCAGCGCAGCCGGTTGGGGTCGGGGACGGTCTCGGTGAACGGCGCGCTGCGGAGGCCGCCGTTGCCGACCCGGACGAACGGCGGATGAGCCGCCGACGGCCGGATGCGGTAGAGCCAGGAGCGGCGGTTGTGGACACGCGGCTCGGTGAACGCCGAACCGCTCAGCTGTTCCGCGTACAGCCCGAGCGGTGCCCGCTGCGGTGAGTTGCGCCCGAGCGGAAGCGCGCCCGGCACGGCCTCCGAGCTGTGCTCGTTGCCGAACCCGGGGGAGTACCCCAGGGACTCGGCCGTCTTCCGCGCCTGCTCGATGCCGTTCATCGCCCGCTCCCGGTGCTGAAGGAATCCTGGAATCCTATGGACTACCGTAGGATTGCGGAGCGCCCCCGTCAACGGCATCCGGACGGCATGATGGAGCGCGTGTCCCCCGCCCATCTACGACGTGAGCCCGTGCAGCGGCGGAGCGCCGAGCGGCTCGCCCGGATTCTGGACGCCTGCGCCGAACTTCTCGACGAGACCGGATACGAGGAGCTGTCCACGCGTGCGGTGGCCGTGCGGGCCGGCGTGCCGATCGGTTCCGTCTACCGGTTCTTCGGCAACAAGCGTGCCCTGGTGGACGCGTTGGCCGAGCGCAATCTCGACAGATACACCGACCGCATCGCGGACCGGCTCGGCGGGCCGGCCGAGGGTGACTGGCGGGGGCTGCTCGATGTGGTGCTCGGCGAGTACGTGGCGATGAAGCGAACGGTCCCCGGCTTCTCGCTGATCGACTTCGGCAACCAGATCCCGGTGGGTTCGCCGGCCACCGGTGCGAACCACCAGGTGACCGACCGCTTGGTCGGCCTGCTGGCGGCGCAGGTGGGCCGGGAGCCGGACGATGTGCTGCGACGCGCGGCGCTGGTCGCGGTGGAGGCCGCGGACGCCCTGCTCCAACTGGCGTTCCGGGTGGACCCGTCGGGCGACGAGGCGATCGTGGGGGAGACACGGGAGCTGCTGCGGTCATATCTGGCGCGGGTGCTGGACTGAGGCGGTCCGGGGGTGCGGCGGCCGATGCCGTCCGATGACCGGGCCCCGACACGGGCTCCCGCCCGGCTACCCGGCCCTCGGCAGGGACCCGAGTCCGGCAACCGGGCCCGGCGCGGGTTGCCGCCTGCCTACTCGGCCCCGGCACGGGCTCCTGGTTGTCCGGACTCGGCACGGGCCGTGCTCGGCAGCCGGGCCCCGGCCCGCCCCCGGCCCCCTCCCCGCAACCGGACCCCCGCAAGGACTCCCGCCCATGCATACCGGTCGGTATGCTCGGCCGGAACCGAGCGACACCGACGCCGCCCCGGGGAGGGCCCATGTCCCGCACAGCTGCCGCCCGTACCGCACCGACGGGCGGCGACGGAGCCGAACCGGCCGGGGAGACACGCACCGCCCTGCGGATCTGCCCGCTCTGCGAGGCCACCTGCGGTCTCACTCTCACCATCGAGGGCACCCGTGTCGTCTCCGCGCGCGGCGACCGCGACGACGTCTTCAGCCGCGGGTTCATCTGTCCCAAGGGCGCCTCCTTCGGAGAACTCGACGCCGACCCCGACCGGCTGCGCACCCCGCTCGTCCGTAAGGACGGCGAACTGCGCGACGCCACCTGGGCCGAGGCCTTCGACGCGATCGCCGCCCGGATCAGGCCGCTGATCGAGGAGCACGGGGCGAACGCCGTCGGCGTGGTCCTCGGCAACCCGAACGTGCACACCATGGCCGGCGCGCTCTACCCGCCGGTGCTGCTCTCCGTACTGCGCAGCCGCAACCTCTTCACCGCCAGCACCCTGGACCAGATGCCCAAGCACGTCTCCAGCGGACTGCTGTTCGGCGACGCCGTCGCCATCCCCGTCCCCGACCTGGACCGCACCGACCATCTGCTGCTCCTCGGCGCCAACCCGCTGGAGTCCAACGGCAGCCTCTGCACGGCCGCCGACTTTCCGGGCAAGCTCAAGGCGCTGCGCAGGCGCGGCGGCACGCTGACCGTCGTCGACCCCCGCCGTACGCGCACCGCGCAGCTCGCCGACCGTCATGTGCCCATCCGTCCCGGCACCGACGCCCTGCTGCTCGCCGCGCTCACCCACGTCCTCTTCGAGGAGCGGCTGACCGACCTCGGCCGGCTCGACGGCCATGTCGAGCACCTGCGCGACGTCGAGGCGGCCGTCGCCGAGTTCACCCCCGAGGCCGTGGCCGCCGCCTGCGACATGGGCGCCGGCGAGATCCGCACGATCGCCCGCGAACTGGCCGCCGCCCCCACCGCCGCCGTCTACGGCCGCATCGGCAGCTGCACCGTGGAGTACGGCACCCTCGCCAACTGGCTGGTGGACGTGCTCAATGTGCTCACCGGCAATCTCGACCGCCCCGGCGGCGCGCTCTTCCCGCTCTCGGCCACGGCGCCCGCGCCCCGCCCCGCCGGTCCCGGCAGGGGCTTCGCGCTCGGCCGCTGGGCGAGCCGGGTGAGTGAGCGGCCCGAGGCCAAGAGCGAACTGCCGATGGCCGTACTCGCCGAGGAGATCGACACCCCCGGCGAGGGCCGGATCCGCGCGCTGATCTCCATCGCCGCCAATCCCGTGCTCTCCGCGCCCGACGGCGACCGCCTCGACCGCGCCCTGGAACAGCTCGACTTCATGGTCAGCGTCGACCCCTATCTCAACGAGACCTCCCGGCACGCCGACGTGGTGCTGCCCCCGCCCCCGCCGTCCCAGAGCTCCCACTTCGACTTCGCCTTCAACGCCTTCGCCGTGCACAACCAGGCCCGCTACACCCCTGCCGCCGTACCTCTGGAGGACGGCCGCATGGACGAGTGCGAGATCCACGCCCGTCTGGTCCTGGCGGTCGGCGGTATGCACGGCGCGCCCCCCGAGGCCGTCGACGACATGGTCATCGAGAAGGCCCTCACCAAGGCCGTCGCCGAACCGCACTCGCCCGTCCATGGCCAGGACGTGAAGGAGCTGACCGCTCGGCTGTCCGGCCGTACGGGACCCGAGCGCCGCCTCGACATGATGCTGCGCACCGGGCCGTACGAGCTCACCCTCGACACGCTCCTGGAGAACCCGCACGGCGTCGACCTCGGACCCCTCCGGCCGCGCGTCCCCGAAGTGCTCAGGACCCGCAGCGGGCGGATCGAGCTGCTGCCCGGGCCGATCGCCGACGATCTGCCGAGGCTGCGCAGCGCCCTGGACGAGCGGCCCGAGGCCCTCGTGCTGGTCGGCCGCCGCCATCTGCGCTCCAACAACAGCTGGATGCACAACGTGCCCGCGCTCAACGGCGGCTCCAACCGCTGCACTCTCCAGATCCACCCCGACGACGCGGCCCGGCTCGGGCTCCAGGACGGCGAGCAGGTGTGCATTGCGGCGGACGGCGGCCGGGTCGAGGCGCCCGTGGAGATCACCGACACGGTGCGCACCGGTGTGGTGAGCCTTCCGCACGGCTGGGGGCACAGCCGCCCGGGCGTGCGGATGTCGGTGGCCGCGTCCCGCCCCGGCGTCAACGTGAACCAGCTGCTCGACGGTTCGCGGCTGGACCCGCTGTCCGGCACCGCCGTGCTCAACGGATTCCCGGTGGAGCTTTCCCCAACTCGATGACCTGGGGTTTTGCTCGTATTGCTCACGCGTCAACATCTTGTTAACAGCATTTGACGCCACCTAACGTCGTCCGGACCGCCGCACCGGTGGGAGTTCAAGGATGAACGTTAGGTGTCCCCCATGCTGACAATCCTCGGCTTCGCCATGATCGCGACCTTCCTGGTCCTGATCATGATGAAGAAGATGTCGCCGATCGCGGCTCTGGTCCTCATCCCCGCGCTCTTCTGCGTGATCGTCGGGAAGGGTGCGCACCTCGGGGACTACGTCCTCGAGGGCGTCGGCCAGCTCGCGCCCACCGCGGCGATGCTGATGTTCGCGATCGTCTACTTCGGCGTGATGATCGACGTCGGGCTCTTCGACCCGATCGTCCGCGCCATCCTGCGGTTCTGCAAGGCGGACCCCATGCGGATCGTGGTCGGCACGGCCGTGCTGGCGGCGATCGTCTCGCTGGACGGCGACGGCTCCACCACCTTCATGATCACGGTCTCGGCGATGTATCCGCTCTACAAGCGTCTCAAGATGAGCCTGGTCGTGCTGACTGGTGTCGCCGCCACGGCGAACGGCGTGATGAACACCCTTCCCTGGGGCGGCCCCACCGCCCGTGCGGCGTCCGCCCTGAAGCTCGACGCCGCCGACATCTTCGTCCCGATGATCCCGGCGCTCGCCGTCGGACTGCTGTTCGTCTTCGTCCTCGCCTTCGTCCTCGGCCGCCGTGAGCGCACACGACTCGGCTACCTCTCCCTGGACGAGGTGCTGGTGACGGAGACCGAGACGGTCCTGGTCGGCGCGGGTGGCGCGGACACGACCCGTACTCCCGGCGGCGCGGGCGGCGGTACGGCCGCAGGCCTCGGCGCCGGTTCCGGCGACGGGGACAAGGCCCCGGGCAAGGCCGCCCACGCCGCGGTGGACGACAGGGACGACACGGACAGGGACGACACGGACAGGGACGACACGGACGGGGACGACGAGGCCTTCCAGGGTCTCGACCCCCACCGGGAGACCCTGCGCCCCAGGCTCTACTGGTTCAACGCCGGTCTCACCGTGGCCCTTCTCGCCGCGATGATCATGGAGCTGCTGCCCATCCCGGTGCTGTTCCTCATCGGCGCCGCGCTCGCGCTGACCGTCAACTTCCCCAGGATGACGGACCAGAGGGCCCGGATAGCCGCCCACGCCGACAACGTCCTCAACGTCTCCGGCATGGTCTTCGCCGCCGCCGTCTTCACCGGTGTCCTCACCGGCACCGGCATGGTCGAGCACATGGCCGACTGGCTCGTCGGCGCCATTCCCGAGGGCATGGGTCCGCACATGGGCCTCGTCACCGGGGTACTGAGCCTGCCGCTCACGTACTTCATGTCGAACGACGGTTTCTACTTCGGCGTCCTGCCGGTCCTCGCCGAGGCGGGCTCCGCCCACGGCGTCTCCTCGCTGGAGATCGCCCGCGCCTCCCTCGTCGGCCAGCCGCTGCACATGTCCAGCCCGCTCGTCCCCGCCGTCTACGTCCTCGTCGGCATGGCCAAGGTCGAGTTCGGCGACCACACCAGGTTCACGGTCAAGTGGGCAGCACTCACCTGCCTGGTGGTGCTCGGCGCCGGAATCCTGTTCGGGATCATCTGACCGTGACCGGATCCCGGAGTTGGCTGCTGCGTCTCGTCATCGCCTTCGGCTTCGCGCAGGCGGCGGTGTCGATGGCGCGGCCCGCCGTCTCCTACCGGGCGCTGTCGCTCGGTGCGGACGAGCGCGCGGTCGGTGTGATCGCCGGCGTGTACGCGCTCCTTCCCCTGTTCGCCGCCGTACCGCTGGGGCGCAGGACGGACCACGGGCGGTGTGCACCCCTGCTGCCCGTCGGTGTCGTCCTGATCTCCGGCGGGTGTGCCCTCAGCGGTACGGCGGGCTCGCTCACGGCGATGGCGGCCTGGAGTGGGGTGATGGGCCTCGGTCATCTCTGCTTCGTCATCGGCGCGCAGTCGATCGTCGCCCGTCAGTCCGCACCGGACGAACAGGACCGCAACTTCGGGCACTTCACCATCGGCGCCTCGTTCGGACAACTGGTGGGGCCCGTCGCCGCCGGGTTCCTCGTCTCCGGCGAGGACGGCGCCATGGGCCGTACGAGCGCGCTCGCCCTGGTCGTCTCGGCTGCCGTCGGCGCGGTGTCCCTCACCTCGCTGTGGCGCATCGAGCACCGCACCAGTGGCACCCCGGCCCGCGAACGCCCCCGGAAGGTCCCCGTCCGCCGGATACTCGGCGCCCGGGGCGTGCCCGCCGGGATCTTCATCAGTCTCGCCGTGCTCTCCGCCACCGACATCCTCACCGCCTATCTCCCGGTGATCGGCGAGCATCGCGGTATCGCACCCGCGACCGTCGGCCTGCTGCTGAGCCTGCGCGCGGCCGCCACCATCGCCTGCCGGCTGGTGATGACCCCGATGATCCGGCTGCTCGGCCGCACGGCCCTGATGGCCGTGACCTGTCTGCTCGGCGCGCTGCTCTGCGGCGGTATCGCGCTGCCCGTCCCCGTCTGGGCACTCGCGGTGATGCTCGCCGCCCTCGGCTTCTGCCTGGGGGTGGGACAGCCGCTGTCCATGACAACGGTCGTACAGGCTGCCCCGGCCGGTGCGCGGTCAACGGCGCTCGCCCTGCGGCTGACCGGAAACCGTCTCGGCCAGGTCGCGGCCCCCGCCTCCGCCGGTGTGATCGCCGGTGTCGCCGGGCCCGCCGCGCCGTTCGCGATGCTGGGCCTTCTGCTGCTGGTCGCGGCCGGTTTGGGGATGCGGGCCCCGACTCCCGCCGGTGGTGCGGGCGTTCGGACCACCGGGGGAGGTAGCTGCGGCCTCCCCGGCACCGTACAAAAACCCCGCACCCAACATTCGCCCGAATCATTCCGCGACCGGGAGTAGTCGGCTAGTTTCAGGCGTCGCCACCGCTCCTCCTCATCCCTGGGCGGAACTCCATGACGCGCGCCATTTCCCTGCACAGTGTCAGCAAGCGTTACGGACGGGGCGCACGCACCGTCGACCGTTTCAGCCTGGACATCGAGCCCGGCGAGTTCGTGGTCCTGCTCGGTCCGTCGGGGTGCGGCAAGTCGACCGTGCTCCGCATGATCGCGGGTCTGGAGGAGATCACCGAGGGCGAACTGCTGCTGGACGGCGAGCTGTCCAACCATGTGCCGCCCCGCGACCGGGCGATGGCGATGGTCTTCCAGAACTTCGCCCTCTATCCGAGCATGACCAACCGCGAGAACATCGGCTTCCCGCTGCGGCTGGAGAACCCGCGTCTGGACCGCGCGCCCCGGGTCGAGGCCACCGCCCGGATGCTCGGCATCGAGGACGTCCTGGACCGCTATCCGAGTCAGCTCTCCGGTGGTGAACGCCAGCGGGTCGCCATGGGCCGGGCCATCTCGCGCAGACCGTCCGTCTTCCTGATGGACGAGCCGCTGTCCAACCTCGACGCGAAACTGCGCAACCATCTGCGGGCCGAAATATCCCAGCTCACCCGGGAGTTGGGGGTCACCACGGTCTATGTCACACACGACCAGGCCGAGGCGATGTCGCTGGGCGACCGGGTCGCCGTGATGCGCGGCGGGGTGCTCCAGCAGGTGAGCACCCCGCGCGAGACCTACGCCATGCCCGCCAACGTCTTCGTCGCGGCGTTCATCGGCACGCCCCGTATCAACCTCCTCCAGGCCGTCGTCTACGCCCCGCTCGACGGCCGGATGTCGATCGACCTCGGCAAGCAGCGGCTGCCGCTGCCCGAACCGCTCAGCGTGGACCACCAGTTGCTCCGCGTACAGCAAGGCCGCGACATCATCGTCGGACTGCGCTCGGAGTCCACCCGTATCGCGCCGCCCAGCCAGGCCCGCCCCGGCGAGGTCGCCCTGACCGGCATCGTCGAGCACACGGAGTACCAGGGGCACGAGGCGCTGGTGCACTTCACCACGGGATCGCGGCCCGCGGTGGTCGCCGACCTGGAGTCGCCCCGGCCGCGGCCGCCGGTGCGCCGGCGCAGGAGCCGGCGCGGCGGTCCGGGCGTGCTCACCCGGATCAGGGAGCGTGCGGTCACGCAGGTCGCCGGTCCCGTCGTCGCGCTCGACGACCCGGAGCCCGTGCCGTTCGCGACGGAGCGTCCGGCCACCGCGCCGAGCGACCTCGTCGTACGGACGGGGCCGGATGTACGGCTGCGGACCGGCGCCCAGGTGCCGCTCCTGGTGGACCTCGCGCATCTGTACGTCTTCGACCACCAGGGTCAGCGGATCTGCCCCGCGCCGCCGGACCTGCTCGGCCTGGAGGCCTGACGCGGGACACGGCGCCCGATCCGACAGACCGCGCCTGACCTGCCAGACAGCGCCTGCCCCGACAGCCGCCTCTGCCCCGGCGCACCGCGACTGCGTGAGTGAGGTGGTCGTGGCCCGATCGGCACGGTCGCCCCTGGCGCCAAAAAACTAACACCGCTAGTTTGGGTCGCACGAATGCCGGCAGGTTCTGGAGGAGTGCGATGAAGGCCCACGACGGGATGTACATCGGCGGCCAGTGGCGGCCCGCCGCCGGACAGGACACCATCCCGGTGGTGAACCCGGCGGACGAACAGGTCATCGCCCATGTCCCGGCCGGCGGACCCGAGGACGTCGACGCCGCTGTACGGGCCGCCCGCGACGCGTTCCCCGGCTGGGCCGCGACACCGCCCGCCGAGCGCGCGGCCGGGATCGGCGCCCTGCGCGACGCCCTGGTGGCCCGCCAGGAGGAGATCGCCGAGACCGTGACCGCCGAGCTGGGCTCACCGCTCGCTCTCTCGCAGGCCGTCCACGCGAGCCTGCCGGTGATGGTCGCCGGCTCGTACGCCGAACTGGCCGCCTCGTACGCCTTCGAGGAGAAGATCGGCACCTCCACCGTTCTGCTGGAGCCCGTCGGTGTGGTCGGTGCGATCACGCCCTGGAACTATCCGCTGCACCAGATCGTCGCCAAGGTCGCCCCGGCCCTCGCCGCGGGCTGCACCGTCGTCCTCAAGCCCGCCGAGGACACCCCGCTGACGGCCCAGCTCTTCGCCGACGCCGTGCACGAGGCCGGGCTGCCCGCCGGGGTCTTCAACCTGGTGACCGGCCTCGGCCCGGTGGCCGGACAGGCCCTCGCCGCCCACGAGGGCGTCGACCTCGTCTCCTTCACCGGCTCCACCGCGGTCGGCCGGCAGATCGGCGCGACCGCCGGGGCCGCCGTCAAGCGGGTCGCCCTGGAACTCGGCGGCAAGTCCGCCAATGTGATCCTGCCGGGAGCCGACCTCGCGAAGGCCGTCAACGTCGGCATCGCCAACGTCATGTCCAACTCCGGCCAGACCTGCAGCGCCTGGACCCGGATGCTGGTCCACACGGATCAGTACGACGAGGCCGTCGCCCTCGCGGCCACCGCGGTCGCCAAGTACGTCCCCGGGGAGCGCGTCGGCCCCCTCGTCAGCGCCAAGCAGCAGCAGCGGGTGCGCGGTTACATCGAGAAGGGCGTCGCCGAGGGCGCCCGGCTGGTCGCGGGCGGCCCCGACGCCCCGAAGGAGAAGGGCTACTACGTCAGCCCCACCGTCTTCGCCGACGTCGCCCCGGAGATGACCATCGCGCAGGAGGAGATCTTCGGCCCGGTCGTCGCGCTGCTCAGGTACGAGGACGAGGACGACGCCCTGCGGATCGCCAACGGCACCGTCTACGGCCTCGGGGGAGCGGTGTGGGCCGCGGACGACGCCACGGCCGTCGCCTTCGCCCGCCGGATGGACACCGGACAGGTCGACATCAACGGCGGACGCTTCAACCCCCTCGCGCCCTTCGGCGGGTACAAGCAGTCGGGCGTCGGGCGCGAGCTCGGTCCGCACGGTCTGTCGGAGTACCTCCAGACCAAGTCCCTCCAGTTCTGAGACGGAGATGTCCACCGTGGTCCGCGCCGCCGTACTGCCCGCCGTCGGCTCTCCGCTGGAGATCACCGACATCGAACTTCCCGAGCCCGGCCCCGGCCGGGTCAGGGTCCGCCTCACCGCCGCCGGGGTCTGCCACTCCGATCTGTCCCTGTCCGACGGCACGATGCGCGTGCCGGTGCCGGCCGTCCTCGGCCACGAAGGAGCCGGGAGGGTCGTCTCGGTCGGTGAGGGCGTCACCCATGTCGCCCCGGGGGACGGCGTCGTCCTCAACTGGGCGCCTTCCTGCGGTACCTGCCACCACTGCGGCATCGGCGAGGTGTGGCTGTGCGCCGGCGCGCTCGCCGGAGCGGCGGACATCCACGCCCGCACGGCCGACGGCCGGGAACTGCACCCCGGCCTCAACGTCGCCGCCTTCGCCGAGGAGACGGTGGTGGCCGCCCGCTGTGTCATCCCCGCCCCGGAGGGCATCCCGCTCACGGAGGCTGCCCTGCTGGGCTGCGCGGTCCTCACGGGCTGGGGCGCCGTGCATCACTCCGCCCGGGTGCGCGAGGGGGAGTCGGTGGCCGTCTTCGGCGCGGGCGGGGTGGGCCTCGCCACGCTCCAGTCGGCGCGGATCGCCGGGGCCTCCACCATCGTGGCCGTCGACGTCTCGCCCGAGAAGGAGCAACTGGCCCGGGACGCCGGGGCGACGGAGTTCGTCCTCGCGTCCGACACCACCGCGAAGGAGATCCGCAGACTCACGGGCGGTCAGGGAGCGGACGTCGCGATCGAGTGCGTCGGCCGGGCCGTGACCATCCGTACGGCCTGGGAGTCCACCCGGCGCGGCGGCCGCACCACCGTCGTCGGCATCGGCGGGAAGGACCAGCAGGTGACCTTCAACGCCCTGGAGATCTTCCACTGGGGCCGGACCCTGTCGGGCTGTGTCTACGGCAACAGCGACCCCGCGCGGGACCTGCCGGTCCTGGCCGGGCACGCGCGGGCGGGCCGCCTCGACCTGGCCGGTCTGGTGACGGACCGGATCGGTCTCGCGGACATCGCGTCGGCGTTCGACAACATGCGGACGGGGCGCGGAGGCAGGGCGCTGATTCTGTTCGGCCAGGAGTGAGGATGCCCGTCCTGTCTCGCTGACGGGGCGGGAAAAGCCCAGCTCGGCGGGCCTGTGCCCGCCGGGCGCTCCGGGCTGCCCCGGCTCCCCGCATGGCCGAAAAACAACTGCTGCGCACCCCGTTGACGTCATACCCACCGGTCGGTACGTTCCCCGCACTCCCCGTCCCCCGCACCACGGAGTGAGCACACATGGACACCGCACCCCCTTCCCCACGGGCCGGAACCGCACCGGCGGACAGCCCGGCGGCCCCCAACCGCCGCCGCGTCGCGACCGCGGCCGCCCTCGCCTCGGCCGTCGAGTGGTACGACTACTTCGTCTTCGGTATCGCCGCCGCCCTCGTGCTCGGCGATCTGTACTTCCCCTCCGGCAGTTCATCGGCGGGCGTGCTCGCCGCGTTCGCCACCTTCGCGGTCGGGTTCCTCGCCCGGCCGGTCGGCGGCATCATCGCGGGCCAGCTCGGCGACAGGCGCGGTCGCAAGCCGATGCTCGTCCTGGCCCTGACACTGATGGGCACCGCCACCGCGGGCATCGGTCTGCTGCCGACGTACGAGACGATCGGCATCGCCGCCCCCGTACTCCTCGTGCTGCTGCGGATCGTCCAGGGCATCGCCGTCGGCGCCCAGTGGGGCGGCGCGATGCTGATGGCCACCGAGTACGCCCCCGAGGGCAAGCGTGGCCTCTACGGCAGCCTCGTCCAACTCGGTGTCCCCATCGGCGTGGTGAGCGCCAACACCGTGTTCCTCGTCGCCGGCGCCGTCACCACCGACTCCACCTTCGCGGCCTGGGGATGGCGCGTCCCCTTCTTCGTCGGCTTCCTCGTCCTCGGCCTCGCCTGGTACATCCACACACAGGTCGAGGAGACGCCCGAGTTCCGCGAGGCGGAGAGGGCGCTCGCCGAGAAGGAGAAGAGCGAGACCCGTTCACCGCTGCGCACGATCCTGCGCGAGCACCTCGGCACGGTGTTCCTGGCCGGTGGCTCGTTCGCGGTGAACACCGCGACCTTCTACATCATCATCACCGGTGTCCTCGACTACGCGACCCGCGAACTCGACATGAAGCGCAGCGCCGTGCTGGCGGTCTCCCTCTGTGTGAGCCTCACCCAACTGGTGCTGATCCCCGCGGCGGCCGCCCTGTCCGACCGCATCGGCCGACTGCGGATCTACGCCGCCGGAGCGGTCGGCCTGCTGGTCTGGGCGGTCCCGATGTTCCTCCTGATCGACACGGAGTCGCTGCTCTGGCTCGCCGTCGGCACCTTCGTCACCAGCTGCTTCCTCAGCATCATGTACGGGCCGCAGGCGGCCCTGTTCGCCGAGCTGTTCACCGCCGAGATGCGCTACACCGGCGCCTCGCTCGGCTACCAGATCGCGGCGGTGTTCGGCGGCGGGCTCGCGCCGTTCATGATGGTGCTGCTGCTGGAGGCGACCGGTACGTCCATGGCGGTGTCCGCCTACATCATCGGACTCGCCGTGATCGCCCTTGTCTCCATCAGGATCCTGGCTTCGAGGGCGGCCGCTCGCGAGTAGGGCCCGTCGATCGGATCGCGTCCGGGCGGCCGCCCACCACTTCCCCGGAGGGGGCGGCCGTCACCGCGCGGGCCCGGGAGCGTGAGACCGCCACGCCCGCCAGGCACAGCGCGCCGCCCGCCATCGTCAGCCACCCGGGGATCTCGTCCAGCGCCAGCCACGACATCAGGACCACCAGGGCCGGTACGGCGTAGGTCGTCGCGCCCATGCGTCCCGCGGTCGTCCGGGCCAGCGCGTACGCCCAGGTCGTGAACGCCAGAGCCGTCGGGAAGACGCCCAGGTAGACCATGTTCAGCGTCGCCGAGGCCGGCGCGCGGGCCGCCTGGTCGACCAGCTGCCCGATGAACGGCAGACACGCCACCGCCCCGACCAGACAGCCGAAGGCCGTCACCTGAAGCGCGCTCGCATGCGCCAGCGCCGGCTTCTGGGCGACGACACCGCCCGCGTACCCGACCGCGGCCAGCAGACACAACAGCACGCCCAGCGTGGAGGCGCTGCCCCGGCCGGACATCGACAGCCCCACCGTCACCGCTCCGGCGAAGGAGACCGCCATCCCCGCGAGCAGCCGCGGCGGCAGTGCCTCGCCCAGCAGCCTGGCGCCGAGGAGCGCGATGAGCACCGGTCCGATGTTCACCACCATCGCCGCCGTGCCCGCGTCGACCTCCTGCTCACCCCAGTTGAGCACCACCATGTAGACGCCGAACCAGAGCAGCCCGGAGACCGCGATCCCCGGCCAGGCGGCCCGCGGCGGCAGTCCCTCCCGCCGTACGAGCAGAACCAGGCCGAGTGCGAGCGAACCGGCGAGGAGCCGTCCGAGCGCCAGCGCACCGGGGGAGTACGCCTCACCGGCGCTGCGGATCGACACGAACGCGGAGGCCCACAGCACGACGGTGACACCCGCCGCGACGAGGGCGGGCCACTGCGCGCGGTGAGAGGAGGGCGGGGAGGGGTCCACGGGGCTCATGGTCCGACCGTATGACGCCGACGCTTCGGCGTTCACCGCAATATCTCCGGTTCGATGCCGAGCAGCTCGGCGAACGCACGCTCGCCGTCCGGGGTCACCTTCACCGCGCGTTGCGACCCGATCCGTACGCACCAGCCGGAGTCCAGCGCGTGCCGGCACAGGGCGGCCCCGGCGGCACCCGCGAGATGCGGTTTGCGCTCGGTCCAGTCCAGGCACGACCGTACGAGCGGCCGTCTGCCATGTGGTTCCAGTTCGAGGCCCAACGTGCTGAACCAGCCGACCCCTTGAGGGGTGAGCGCGAAGCCGGCGTCCTGGCGCAGCAGGCCGCGTGCGGTCATGGCCTCGGTGACCGTGATGCCGAGCCGCCCGGCGAGATGGTCGTAGCAGGTGCGCCCGCGGGCCATCGCGCTCGCGGCGCCGGCGGCACGGAGGGTCCGCGGCGCCGGCCGGCTGCCGGGAGCGGTGTGCCCGGCGAGCTCCTCGACCAGGTGGGCCACCCTGTCGTCGGCGAGCCGCACATACCGGTGCCGCCCCTGACGCTCCTCGGCCAGCAGCCCGCCGGCGACGAGCCTGCCCAGATGCTCGCTGGTGGTCGACGGCGCCACGCGGGCATGGCGGGCGAGCTCGCCCGCGCTCCAGGCGCGCCCGTCGAGCAGGGCGAGGAGGAAGGAGGCACGGGTCTCGTCGGCGAACAGCGCGGCGAGGGCGGCGAGATCGCGAGAGGAGGTCATGTCCCCAGGATGCGCCGACGACGGTTCGGTGACGGCCGAAGGGTTCAGGAGGCCGGGGCCGAGGTGTCGGCAGCAGGGGTGCCGGGTGCCGGCTCGTGCGTCCCCCGGGGGACCGGCCGGTGTCACTCCACGGCTCGTGTGTCCTCCGCGGACCGGCTCGCGTGTCCTCTGCGGACCCGCTCGTGCACCTCCGCGGACCGGCCGGTGCCGCCCGGACGGCTCGCGCCCGCGCAACGGCGTTCGGTCAGGCGCGCACCATGGCCGCGTACTGGACCGCCAGGCCGTCGACGAGCGCCCGCAGCCCCGTCTCGAACGCGCCTTCGTCCACCTTCTGCTGCCGGTCGGCCAGCAGGTGGGCCTGACCCAGATGCGGGTAGTCGGCCGGGTCGTACGCCGTCTCGTCGTCCACGAAGCCGCGTGCGAACGAGCCGAGGGCGGAACCGGTGATGAAGTACCGCATCAGCGCCCCGATGTAGGTCGCCTGGGCCGGTGGCCAGCCCGAGCGGACCATCGCGCCGAACACGGCGTCGGCCACCCGCAGGCCGGCCGGACGCCGTCCCGGGCCCCGGGCGAGCACCGGGACGATGTTCGGGTGCTCGGTGAGGGCCGCGCGGTAGGAGACGGCCCAGTCGTGCAGCGCCGTGCTCCAGTCGCGTCCGTCGCCCTCGTCGAACATCGACAGATCGACCTGGGCGCTGACCGCGTCGGCGACGGCGTCGAGGATCTCGTCCTTGTTGCGGAAGTGGTTGTAGAGGGACGGGCCGCTGACACCGAGTTCGGCGGCCAGGCGCCGGGTGGAGACCGCCTCCAGGCCCTCGGCGTCCACGAGCGCGCTCGCCGTCTCGACGATGCGTTCTCTGCTGAGGAGGGGCTTGCGCGGTCGGGCCATGCGGCACATAGTAGGGCCTGCCGACAAGAAACTAGCAGTGATAGTTAAAAGCGGAGTGTGGCGCATGGACCTGGAGCTGAGCGAGGAGCAGGCGGCGGTACGGCAGCTGGCCGTGGACTTCGTGGCCCGCGATGTCACGCCCTACGCGGCCGAGTGGGACCGGGCCGAGAGCGTCGACCGGTCGATCGTGAAGAAGCTCGGCTCGCTGGGCTTCCTCGGTCTGACGATCGACGAGCAGTACGGCGGTTCCGGAGGTGACCACTTCGCGTACTGCCTGGTCACCGAGGAGCTCGGGCGCGGAGACTCCTCGGTGCGCGGCATCGTCTCCGTCTCCCTGGGGCTGGTGGCCAAGACCATCGCGGCCTGGGGCGACGAGGAGCAGAAGCGCCGCTGGCTGCCCCGGCTCACCAGCGGCGACGCGCTCGGCTGCTTCGGCCTCACCGAACCCGGCACCGGCTCCGACGCCGGAAACCTCACCACACGCGCCGTTCGCGACGGCGACGACTGGGTCATCAGCGGCTCCAAGATGTTCATCACCAACGGCACCTGGGCCGATGTGGTGCTTCTCTTCGCGCGGACCGACGATGCTCCCGGGCACCGCGGTGTCTCCGCCTTCCTCGTGCCGACGGACAGTCCCGGCCTGACCCGGCACACCGTCCACGGCAAGCTGGGGCTGCGCGGACAGGCCACCGCCGAGCTCGTCCTCGACGCCGTGCGGGTGCCGGCGGACGCGCTGCTCGGCCCCGAGGGCAAGGGCTTCTCGGTCGCCATGTCCGCCCTCGCCAAGGGCCGGATGTCGGTCGCGGCCGGCTGTGTCGGCATCGGCCAGGCAGCACTGGACGCGGCCGTCGGCTACGCGGGCGAGCGGGAGCAGTTCGGCAAGCCCATCGCCTCGTACCAGCTGGTCCAGGAGCTGATCAGTGACATCGCCGTCGACGTGGCGGCGGCCCGGATGCTGACCTGGCGCGTCGCCGACCTCGTCGACCGCGGCCGGGACTTTGCCACCGCCGCGTCCCAGGCCAAGCTCTTCGCCTCCGAGGCGGCCGTCCGCGCGGCCAACAACGCCTTGCAGGTGTACGGCGGTTACGGCTACATCGACGAGTACCCCGTCGGAAAGCTGGTCCGCGACGCCCGTGTGATGACGCTCTACGAGGGCACCAGCCAGATCCAGAAGCTGATCATCGGCCGTGCGCTGACCGGAGTCTCCGCGTTCTGACCCGCCACGGTCGGCGGTGGGATGAGTACGCCGCTGAGTAGCAGCGCCCATGTGGGCCCGCTCGACGGCCGCGAAGCTGAGGTCCATGAGTGAGACACAGGTCAAGCAGCAGAACACCGCCGCGTACTACGGGCAGGCCGTCGCCTCCTTCGCCGTCGCGCTCGGCGCCGTCGCGCTCGGCATCTACACCATGGACGCCGACCGCTGGGTGCGCGCGTTCCTGGCCGTCGCCGTCCTCTACCTCACGACCTCCGCCTTCACTCTGGCCAAGGTCGTCAGGGACCGTCAGGAGGCCGGGCACATCGTCAGCCGGGTGGACCAGGCCCGGCTGGAGAAGCTGCTCGCCGAGCACGACCCGTTCCAGAAACTGTGAAGCGCTGAAGCGGTGAAGCACTGGAGCCGGCAAGATCCGCACGGCAGACTCTAAGCGCTTGCTCACCTTCGGGGTATGGTGTTCCCGCTGCTGAGCGGAAGGGGCGAGCGATGAGTACGGCGGAGGACACGACCGGCGAGGACATGCCGTGGGGCGAGGTCGCGCCCGAAGCGGCGAGGAAGTTGCTGGTCGCCGCCGTCGACGCCTTCGCCGAGCGTGGCTATCACGCGACGACGACCCGCGACATCGCCGGCCGCGCGGGCATGAGCCCCGCCGCGCTCTACATCCACTACAAGACCAAGGAAGAGCTCCTTCACCGGATCAGCCGAATCGGCCACGACCGGGCGCTGGAGGTGCTGTCTGCGGCGTCCGCACGCGGCACGACCCCCGGTGAGCGTCTCGCCGAGGCCGTGAGCTCCTTCGTGCGCTGGCACGCCGGCCGCCACAACACCGCCCGGGTGGTGCAGTACGAGCTCGACGCCCTCTCCGCGGAGCACCGCACCGAGATCGTGGAGCTGCGCCGCCGCAGCGACGCGGTCGTGCGCGAGATCCTGCGCGACGGGGTGGAGGCGGGCGAGTTCGACGTCCCGGACGTGCCGGGCACCACGCTGGCGGTCCTCTCCCTGTGCATCGACGTCGCGCGGTGGTTCAACACCAGTGGAACCAGGACGCCCGAGGAGGTCGGCTCGCTCTACGCCGACCTCGTCCTGCGCATGGTCTCCGCGCGCAAGTAGCCTCCGGCAGGCCCGCGGCGCCCGACGGCCCCGCAGCCCCGCGGCGCCGGGGTGCCACGGGGCCTCGATCCGCGCGACGGGCGGACGATGCGACTCGGCGAAGCGCGGACGATGCGACTCAGAAGAAGTAGCGGGACACCGACTCGGCGACGCACACCGGCTTGTCGCCGCCCTCGCGCTCGACCGTGACCAGGGCGGTCACCTGCACACCGCCGCCCGCCTCCTCGACGCTCTGCAGCACCGCCGTCGCGCGCAGACGCGAGCCCACCGGCACGGGAGCGGGGAAGCGGACCTTGTTCGTCCCGTAGTTGATGCCCATCTTCATGCCCTCGACGCGCAGCACCTGCGGCACGAGAGCCGGCAGCAGCGACAGGGTGAGGTAGCCGTGCGCGATCGTCGTGCCGAATGGGCCGCCCGCCGCGCGCTCGGGGTCCACATGGATCCACTGGTGGTCACCGGTCGCGTCGGCGAAGAGATCGATCCGCTTCTGGTCGACCTCCAGCCAGTCGCTGTGCCCCAGCTGCTCGCCGACGCCGGCGCGCAGCTCGTCGGGGGAGGTGAAGATCCTCGGCTCGGCCATGTCCCTGGTCCCTGCCTCTCACGCACGGAAACGATTGTCTAAGCGCTTGCTCAGCATGGTCGGGCGGGCGCGGTCCTGTCAACGATCGACGAGTAGCCTTCGGGGAGTGCCACAGATTCCCGAGAAGGTTCATGAGCTCACGGTCGGCCAGCTGTCCGCGCGCAGCGGCGCTGCCGTGTCCGCCCTGCACTTCTACGAGTCCAAGGGCCTCATCAGCAGCCGCAGGACCACCGGCAACCAGCGCCGCTACACCAGGGACGCACTGCGCAGAGTCGCCTTCGTGCGGGCGGCGCAGCGCGTCGGCATCCCGCTCGCCACGATCAGGGACGCCTTGGCCGAACTGCCCGAGGAGCGCACGCCCGACCGCGAGGACTGGGCGCGGCTCTCCCGGGCCTGGCGCAGCGAACTGGACGAACGCATCCAGCAGTTGGGGCGGCTGCGCGACCATCTCACCGACTGCATCGGCTGCGGCTGTCTCTCGCTGGAGAACTGCGTCCTGTCCAACCCGGACGACGTCTTCGGCGAGCGGCTGACGGGTTCCCGGCTGCTCCCCGAGCGCGGCCGTGCCAAGGGCGACGGCTGACCCGGTCGCGTTCCCGACCTGTCCGCGCTCGGTGACCTGCCCGCAGTTCTGTCATGCCCGAGCTCGTGACCTGCCCGCTGCCGACCGGACACCGGACACCGGACACGGACGAGGGCGGGCCCGCACCCCCGTGTCGGGCCCGCCCCCACTCCGCCCCCAAGAGCGGCCGGCTTCCGCTACTCGTACTCCGTGCCGCCCTTGCGGGTCGGATACGCCGGGCTCACCGCCTTGGCGATCGCCCGGCCGCCCACCACGGGGCTGTAGCGCTCGGTCGTCGGACGGATGACCACGCCCTCCCGCAGGTGGAGCTCGCGGCCGGAGACCGTTTCCGGGCCGCTCGCCGGCCGCAGGACCGTCTCGACGTCGTACGGGCCCTCGTGCAGCCGTGGCACCAGGGGCAGTTCACCGTCGAGCATCGGTCGTGTTTCATCGCCTCCACTCTCCGGGGAGCAATTGCGGTGGGGCCAGCGATTTTGTGTCTGCTACGGTCGCCGGTTCACCGCGGCCCCGAGGGTTGTCCCCCGGGGCGGCTTCCGGGGCCGAAAGCCCGGGCGCAGGCCACCAGTTGGGCGTTGGACGCGGCCGGGCTGCCGTCGGGGAGCAGAAGGACGTCCTCCAGGCCCACCCGGGTGTCCAGGCCCAGCCGGCCCGCCAGCCGCAGCACCGGCCAGGCGCCGCCGTCCTCGCCGTGCAGCAGCACCGGCAGGCCGTGGGCGCCGTCCAGTTCGTTCAAAAGGGCGCCGGCCGTCGCGCCGGCCGTCGACGCGTCCGTGTCCGTCACCTCCGCGAGCACGCGCAGCACCCGCGGGGCCAGAGCGCACGAGCGGAAGCGCGACGCTCCGCGCGTACCGGACCAAATGCCCGCCTCCACGCCAACGCCGCGCTCCAGAAGGACGGCCGCGACCTCCTCGGCGCCCTCCTCGTGCCAGTTCACCGACGCATGGTCGGGCAGCACCGTCCAGTCCCGGATCCGCCGCACCCGGCGCGCCGGGTCCGGTTCCGCCCAGGCGCCCGTCGTCACCCCGACCGGCACGCCGACCACGGACCGGATCGCGGTGAGCACCTCGGCCACCACCCGGGGCGACAGGGTGTCCTCGCCGCACGGCGTCTTCGGATGCACATGCACATCGGCCGCGCCTGCGGTGACGGCCAGGGCCGCGGACTCGGCCAGGGCGGCCGGGGTCAGCGGCACGACGGCGCCGTCGGTTGCCGACCGGCTCCCGTTCAGACAGACCTGGATCATGCGGTCCATGGTGCCGGGCACCACTGACAGCGACACGTGGGGGCGGTACGACGCCGGAGCCCGCCCCCACGCCGCTCAGGCCACGGATGCCAGTTCCCGCCGTCCCGCCCGCTTGGCCGCCGCGACGGCCTCGGACGTCAGAACGGGCTGCGGCACCACGATGCCGCAGCCCGCACACACCGGCCCGAACCACGGCTCGTTCGCCAGATCCTGCCGCCAGACGATATGGGTCTCCTCGCAGACCGGGCAGGCGGCACGGGGGCCGTCCTCCAGCGCCGAGATCAGCCGGCGGAGCACCTCGTCCAGGGGTGCCGAGGGATGGGCTCCCGGACTGTCGCAGCGCGCCACCCCGTTCCCGCCCCAGGTCCGCCGGTGCCAGTCGTCGATGGCGGCCGGCCGCCGCAGTCCGTCGTGCTTCTCACGCTTCCTGCGGTCCGCGAAACCTTCCTCGTACGCGAGCCAGACCGCCCGCGCCTGTTCCAGTTCGTCGAGCGCGGCCACCAGCCGCGCCGGATCGGGCGCCCGGTCCTCGGGCTCGATACTGTGCCGTGCGCACAGGTGATCCCAGGTCGCCCGGTGCCCATAAGGGGCAAATCGCTCAAGGCACTTCCGCAGTGAGTAGCGCCGTAGCGCCAGATCACACCGCGTGTCGCGCACCTGTCTCGCAAGACTCCGGAAACCGGCCATCGCACTGCCACCTCCGTCGCTGGTACATCGGCGTTGAGGAATGGACGTACGAGTGCCCGATCCGGCTCCATCGAAAATCGAATGGCGTCCATCAGCGCTGCTTTCCCGACGGTTCCGGCCAGGGTCCCCGAGCGGCCCCGGCCTCCGCCCGCCCCCTTCGTTGCCGCCGTCGAAGCCGGGATCCGGGCGATCGGCGCGGGTCGGGGCGTTCGGAATCCCGGCTTGTTTTCTCCCCTTCCGTGTTCGAGAACACGACGTCCGTCGTCTCAGTGTTCGAGACGGCCCGCCGCCAGGACCACCCGTGCCAGCTCCCGATGGCAGATGTCGCTGTGCGCGCCCGACGGCGGTCCGCCGCGGCGCACGACGGCCGCCGTGTCCACACTCACGCAGCCGGATGCGGGTACGCCACGCGTCAGAGCCTCGTCCAGGGTGAGCCGGGCCGAGGACCGCACGCCCTGTATCCCGTCGTGCCCGAGCGCCCACCAGCGCCTGTCCAGACCGGCCGCGGTCGCGTCGTCCCCGGCGAGACGCGAGGCCAGCGGATACATCACCCCCAGAGCGCTGTCGTGCCGGGAGTAACAGGCCACCACCGGACCGTCGACGCGCTGCTCCATGGTGCGCAGCGCACCCGCGTTCTGCGGCGCGTGCGGCAGGCTCGGGGCGAACGCGTAGTGGGAGAAGGCTCCTTGGAGGAGTGTCACCGACTTCACATTGTCGGCGCCGTCGGGCAGGCCGCGCAGCGCGAACGCGACGAGCCGGGCGCCCTGGCTGTGGCCGACGAGGTGGACGCGCACCTCGGGGGAGGTGCGCGCGAGCTGTCCCAGCAGGGGTCCGAGCCCCAGCTCGCCCACGGTCCCCGCGCGCCGTTTCATGGCGTAGTACGTCGTCTGGCGCAGCAACTCCTTCGCCCCCTTCCACACCTTCGTCAGCCCGCCCCCGAGGGCGAAGGTGGCGGCGGCCGCCTCCTTGTCCGCGACCAGCTCCGTCTCCTCCAGGGCCAGGGTGAACTGCCGGCACAGCGACAGCGCGTCCTCGTACAGCACGGCGGCCGGGCCCCGTTCGTCCTTCGGCAGGTCCTCCGTGAAGCCGGCCTCCAGTCCGCCCGCGGGCACCTCGGCCAACTGCCGGGCCAGCCTGCCGAACTCGGCGAACGCGGCCTCCGACTCGGGCTGTCGGTCGAGGAGTTGTGCCAGGCGTGCCACCGTCGTCTCGTGGCCGGGGAAGAGACCGGCCAGGGCCTGCCGGGTCGCCGCGTCGAGCGCCACCGCATCGCGGCCGGCCCACCCGGGGACGGCCTCCACCGGTCCTGGGACGCTCTCGGCCGGGCCCGCGACGGCCGACGGGCCGAAATCGGGCACCGGCTCGTCGGTGAACCTCATCGAGGGCCACACGACTCCCGCGTACCCCAGCCGCGCCGAAGGGGCCGCCAGCCCCGGAAAGGGCGCGAGGAAGGACGAACAGAGCCTGCGCGCCACGGACGGTGTGTTGTTCCAGCCGTGCGCGAACACCACCAGATCGGTGACGTCCATGGCCCTCAGCCGGTCGCGCTGCGCGGCGTCGACATCGCCGTCCTGGTCGAAGGTGATGTCCTGATACGGCCCCACGCTCATGTCCGGCATGACTGCCCCTCCCCGTTAAATCCGCTTCTGCCAGAAGCATCCTGCGCACGGGGAGGGACGGCCATACCCGGGACGCGGCCGACCGCACCTGAAAACGTCGATCGCGGAGTCTTCCGCGGCCGTGCCGCTCAGAGCAGGCCGGCCGCGGTCACCCGGTGGAGATGGATCAGCACATCGTACGAGCTGAGGAGCCGCACCTGCTCCGGCTCCGCCGGCCAGGCGTTGCCGATGTTCCGGGTCGGGCGGGCGACGCTCAGCCAGGTCCGCGCCGCGGCCGGTGCGCTCCGCAGATCGAGGTAGTAGTCCTTCCCCGACACCCGTTCCAGGACGGCCTCGTTGCTGCCCGGAGCGGGCGGCCCCACCGTGAACGTCCGCATCGGCTCGGCCGGATCCGTCACGTCGAGCGCGTTGAACGAGCCCTGCCCGAAGGTGAATCCGGCGCTGATGTAGTCCGTCCCCACCATGTCCCGCAGGAACGCGCCCTGAAGCTTGGGGTACTGCGCCGGGTTGCTCGTCTCGTAGCCGACATGGCCGTTGTGCGCGGAGAGCACCATTCGGTGCCCGGTCCGTCGCTGCCACCACACGGTGTTCTCGGCCATGGTCCGGTCGCGGTAGAGCATGGCGTCCGCGATCTCCTTCTCGTCGAAGAAGTCGAACGTGTACTGGGCCCCGGTCTGCGCGATCGCCCGGGCGTGCTGAAGCATCCAGGCGTGCCGCTCGCGGTTCGGCCCCGGCTTCTGCCGCTCCAGGAGGGCCAGCGCCCGCCCCACGTCCGCCGCCATCGCCCTCCGCTCGGCGATGGGCCGGTGCAGATACGCCGTCATCGTCTCGTCCACCGAGGCCGTGGGCCGCGACGCCCGGTAGAGGCGGCTGATCTCCGGCAGCAGCGCCGGGTACCGCTTCGCGACCCAGCCCGTGACGGTGTCGAAGAGTTCCGGCCCCGCGTAGGCGGTGTCGTTGCCCATGAACTGCACGGGCCGCTGCGGATGCCGCACGTTGTACTGGCGCATCCACCGGATCAGGTCCAGGTACTCGCGGGTGTTCCACAGGGCGTAGGAGTTCTGGAACTCCTTCCGCATGATGTGCCGCGGATCGCCCTCGCCGTGCAGCACATACGCGTTGAGGCGCAGCCCGGTGCTCCAGGGGGCCTCCAGGGCGAAGGTCGTGAAGCCTCTGCGTTCCACGAGGTCCCGGAAGACGCGGTGCTTGGCCGTGAAGAACTCACGTGAGTTGTGGGTGGCCTCGCCGACGCCCACGATCGTCGCGGTGCCGATCATGCGCTCCAGCGGCCGCAGATCGGACAGCGGGTGGGCCGCCCGGGCCAGAGCCTGTACGGATTCGTGGGCGGCGGGGGAGGAGGCGCTGGGGGAGGGGGCGGGCTGTGCGCGTGCGGATCCGGCGAGGAGGAGCGAGCCGAGAGCGAGCACGAGCAGCAGCTGCTGTAACCGGTGGTGGGTGGTGGTGTCCATGGATCAAGCCTGTCGGCGCATCGCGGGCCCGGACCAACCTGCGGGCACCCGTCTCGATGGTGGGGCCGGCCCCCGTACCGCCGGACCGGCCCTCCACCGCGCGTGCGCCTCCGCGTCCCGGTTCCCGACTGCCGTGCTCAGTACCGCAGATACCTCTTGCGGACCGCCCGGAACGCCGCCAGCTCCCCACGCCAGGCGCCCACCACCTCGTCCGTCCCCGCCCCCGCGTCGATCAGCGTACGGACCTTGGTCGAGCCCGTGAGCTTGTCGATCCAGTTGTCGGGACGCCAGGCGAAGCCGCTCCAGCTCCGCTTCGCTGTCACCAGCAGACCGATGCCGGTGCGCACCGGGTCGAACGACTCCCGGTCGTGGACGTGCAGTTGGACCCCGCCGATCGTCTTTCCCTGGAACTTGGAGAACGTCGGCGAGAAGTACGCCTCACGGAACCGCACACCGGGCAGGTCCAGGGCGTTCGCCGCCTCGGCCCACCCGCGGCCGATCCCCTCGGCGCCCAGCAGCTCGAACGGACGGGTCGTACCGCGCCCCTCCGACAGGTTCGTGCCCTCGAAGAGGCAGGTACCCGGGTAGACCAGCGCGGTCTCGGGAGTGGGCATGTTGGGGCTCGGCGGCACCCACGGCAGCCCCGTCTCGTCGAAGAAGTCGGAGCGGTCCCAGCCCGACATCCGGACGATCCGCAGATCCACGGGCGTCTGCAGGAACTCGCCGTTGAACAGCAGTGCGAGTTCGGCCACCGTCATGCCGTGCGCCTGTGAGATCGGCTCGCGGCCGACGAAGGTCGCGAACGCCTTGTCCAGTACGGGACCGAGCGCGGCCCGTCCCGTCACCGGGTTGGGCCGGTCCAGGACGACGAAGCGCTTGCCGGCGAGCGCGGCCGACTGCATGCAGTCGAACAGCGTCCAGATGTAGGTGTAGAAGCGCGCTCCCGCGTCCTGGATGTCGAAGACGATCGTCTCCACACCCGAGGTGGTGAAGATGTCGGCCAGCGGCTGCCCGCTCTTGAGGTAGGTGTCGTAGACGGGCAGGCCGGTCGCCGGGTCGTCGTAGCGCCCCTCGGAGCCGCCCGCCTGGGCCGTGCCGCGGAAGCCGTGCTCGGGGCCGAAGACGGAGGTCAGGTCCACCCGGTCGTCCGTGTGCATCACATCGACGATGTGCCGTACGTCCGGGGTGATGCCGGTCGGATTGGTGACCACGCCGACCCGCTGCCCGGAGAGCATCGCGTAACCGTCGGCGGCGAGCCGGTCGAAGCCGGTGCGGACGCGGCGCCGCGTCGAGCGGGAGGCGGCGGGAGCCGCGCTCGCCGCCGGTCCGGTCGCGGCCAGCGCGCCGGCCGCCCCCGTCGCGGCCAGCAGTCCCCGTCTGGACAGGCTCATCGGGCCACCTCCGTGATCGGTGTCTGTCATGGCCACGCACGCTAGCGCGCGCCGGGGGCGGGTGGAACGACCCGTGCACCGCGCTTCGCGCTTCCTTCCCCCCGCCCTGCCTCTTTCGTGGGACATACCGACCGGTTAGTCTGCCGTGACGGACCGGTAGCGTGGAGAGGCGGATTCCGATGAGTTCGGTGCAGGGCGCTGGAGTGGTGGTCACGGGCGCGGGCGGGGGTATCGGCGCCGCGCTGGCCCGCAGGTTCGCGGCCGAGGGCGCCCGCGTCGTCGTCAACGACATCGACGCGGTCAAGGCCAAGGCGGTCGCCGAGGAGATCGGTGCCACCGCCGTGCCGGGCGACGCCTCCGCGATCGTGGAAGCCGCCCGCGACGCGCTCGACGGCACGGTGGACGTCTACTGCGCCAACGCCGGACTCGCCTCGCCCGGTGACGCTTTCGCCGACGAGGCGGTCTGGGCCGCCGCCTGGGACGTCAACGTCATGGCGCACGTCCGCGCGGTCCGCACTCTGCTGCCCGACTGGCTGGAGCGCGGCACGGGCCGCTTCGTCTCCACCGTCTCCGCGGCGGGGCTGCTCACCATGGTGGGCGCGGCCCCCTACAGCGTCTCCAAGCACGGCGCGTACGCCTTCGCCGAGTGGCTCTCGCTCACCTACCGCCACCGCGGACTGAAGGTGCACGCCATCTGCCCGCAGGGCGTACGGACGGACATGCTCACGGCGGCCGGATCGGCGGGCGAACTGGTGCTGGCCCCCAGCGCCATCGAACCCGAGGACGTCGCCGACGCGCTCTTCGACGGCATCGACCATGACCGCTTCCTGATCCTGCCGCACCCGGAGGTCGCCGAGTTCTACCAGGCCCGCGCCGCGACGCCCGAGCGCTGGCTCGGCGGGATGAACCACATCCAGCGGAAGTGGGAGGAGGCGGGCCGGTGACTTCTCTCTACGCCGCCAAGCCCTGGCTGGGCAGGCTCACCGCGGCCCAGCGCGCGAGCGTCACCCCGCCGGCGACCGTGGTGCACTCCTTCCGCGCCGCCGTCGAGCGGGCCCCCGAACACACCGCCCTCGCCTACTTCGACGGGCGGATCAGCTACCGCGAGACCGACGAACTCTCGGACTCGGTGGCCGGTCACCTCGCCGCGCGCGGCGTCGGCCGAGGCGACCGTGTGGCGATCATGCTCCAGAACAGCCCGCAGTTCGTGATCGGCCTCCTCGGCGCCTGGAAGGCCGGGGCCACCGTCGTCCCGCTCAACCCGATGTACAAGGCGGCCGAAGTCGGTCACGTTCTGAAGGACGCCGAGGTCGGCGCCCTGATCTGTGCGGACCTCGGCTGGGAGTCGTATCTGCGCGAGAGCGCCGCCGCCGCGTCCGTGGACGTCGTGCTCACCGCCTGCGAACGGGATCTCCAGACCCGCGACGACAAGCGCGTGCTGGGCTTCCCGCGGCTGGAGCGGCCGTCGGACACCGACGACCTCCTTCAGGTGGCCCGGCAGGGCCTCGCGGCACCCGAAGGGCGTGAACTCACCGCCGACGACATCGCGTTGATCAGTTACACCTCCGGCACCAGTGGCACCCCCAAGGGCGCCATGAACCTGCACCGGGGCATCACCTACAACGCCGAGCGCCAGCGCACCGGCCACCCCGTGCCTGAGGGCTCCTGCTATTTCGCCCTCGCGCCGCTGTTCCACATCACCGGCATGGTCTGCGAACTGGCCGCCTGCATCGCCAACGCGGGCACCCTGGCCCTCGCCTACCGCTTCGAGGCCGGTGTCGTGCTCGACGCCTTCGCCGAGCACCGGCCCGCGTACACCGTCGGCCCCTCCACCGCCTTCATGGCACTCGGCGCGCACCCCTCGGCGACCCGCGAGCACTTCGCGTCCTTCCAGGTGATCTCGTCCGGCGGCGCGCCGGTGCCGCCCGCGCTGGTGGAGAAGTTCCGCGCCGGCTTCGGCCCCTACATCCGCAACGGCTACGGCCTCACCGAGTGCACCGCGCCCTGTGCCTCGGTGCCGCCGGAACGGGAGGCCCCCGTCGACCCGGCGTCCGGCACCCTGTCCGTCGGTGTGCCGGGACCGGACACCGTCGTCCGCATCCTCGACGACACGGGCGAGGAGGTGCCCTTCGGCGAGCAGGGCGAGATCGCGGTCAGCGGTCCCCAGGTGGTGCCGGGCTACTGGCGGCTGCCCGACGCGACCGCGGAGGCGTTCCCCGACGGCGAACTGCGCACGGGGGACATTGGCTTCATGGACCAGGACGGCTGGCTGTACGTCGTCGACCGCAAGAAGGACATGATCAACGCGTCCGGATTCAAGGTCTGGCCGCGTGAGGTCGAGGACGTGCTGTACACCCACCCGGCGGTACGGGAGGCCGCGGTCGTCGGCATCCCCGACGAGTACCGGGGAGAAACGGTGAAGGCCTACGTCAGCCTGCGCCCGGGCGTCACCGTGGAGGGGGCGGAGATATCCGCGTACTGCGCCGAGCGCCTCGCCGCGTACAAATATCCACGCGCAGTGGAGATCCTGCCGGAGCTCCCGAAGACGACAAGTGGGAAGATCCTCCGGCGGGAGCTGCGTTTCCCCGGGTAAGTTACTGCTTGGTACTTGATCGAGAGGCGGGTGGCACCACATGGCCAGGACGACGGACGGGGACGACACCCCCGTACCGCAGCGGCTTCTGGCTGCCGCCACCCGTCTCTTCGCCGAGCGGGGCTACGACCGCACCTCGGTGCAGGAGATCGTCGAGGCGGCCGGCGTCACCAAGGGGGCGCTGTACCACTACTTCGGCTCCAAGGAGGACCTTCTCCAGGAGATCTACGCCCGGATGCTGCGCATCCAGCAGGAGCGCCTCGACGCCTACGCGGACGCGGACGAGCCGGTGGAGAAGCGGTTGCGGGACGCGGCGGCTGACGTGGTCGTCACGACCATCGAGAACCTCGACGACGCGGACATCTTCTTCCGCTCGATGCACCATCTCAGCCCGGAGAAGCACAAGCAGGTGCGCGCTGAGCGCCGCCGCTACCACGAACGGTTCCGGGCGCTGGTGGAGGAGGGGCAGCAGAGCGGTGTCTTCTCCTCGGCGACCCCCGCGGACCTGGTCGTGGACTACCACTTCGGCTCGGTCCACCATCTGTCGACGTGGTACCGCCCGGACGGCCCCCTGACCCCGCACGAACTGGCGGACCACCTCGCGGACCTGCTGCTGCGTGCCTTGCGCCCGTAGCAGCCCCGGCGGGCGGTCCGCCGCCTCGCCGGTGTGTCCCATCCGGGCCGTATCCGGATGGGACCGCCGGGTGACACCGACGCGGGTCACGGGGCCGGAGCCCCGGGACCCCGCGCCGGGCGCCTACAGATACTTCTTCAGCTCACGCCGAGCCAGCGACCGCTGGTGCACCTCGTCCGGACCGTCCGCGAGCTTCAGCGTCCGTGCGCCCGCCCACAGTTCGGCCAGCGGGAAGTCCTGGCTCACGCCGCCCGCGCCGTGCACCTGCACCGCCTTGTCGAGGATGTCCACCACGGCCCGGGGCGTGGCGATCTTGATCGCCTGGATCTCGGTGTGCGCACCGCGGTTGCCGACCGTGTCCATCAGCCACGCGGTCTTCAGCACGAGCAGCCGCAACTGCTCGACCGTCACCCGCGCGTCGGCGATCCAGTTCTGCACCACTCCCTGCTGTGCGATCGCCTTGCCGAAGGCCGTACGGGACACCGCACGCCGGCACATCAGCTCGATCGCCCGCTCGGCCATGCCGATCAGCCGCATGCAGTGGTGGATGCGGCCCGGGCCGAGCCGCGCCTGCGCGATCGCGAAGCCGCCGCCCTCCTCGCCGATGAGATGGGTGGCGGGGACGCGGACATCGTCGAAGACGACCTCGGCATGGCCTCCGTGCGAGTGGTCCTCGTAGCCGTACACCTGCATCGCCCGGCGAATCTCCACGCCGGGGGTGTCACGCGGCACCAGGATCATCGACTGCTGGCGGCGGATGTCGTCGCCGTCCGGGTCGGTCTTGCCCATCACGATGAAGATCTTGCAGTCGGGGTTCATCGCCCCGGAGATGTACCACTTGCGGCCGTTGACGACGTAGTCGTCGCCGTCCCGGTCGATCCGCGTCTGGATGTTCGTCGCGTCCGACGAGGCGACCTCGGGCTCCGTCATGGCGAACGCCGAGCGGATCTCACCGGCGAGCAGCGGGTCGAGCCACTGCTTCTTCTGCTGCTCGTTGCCGAACTGCGCGAGCACTTCCATGTTGCCGGTGTCGGGCGCGGCGCAGTTCAGCGCGGTCGGGCCCAGATGCGGGCTGCGGCCGGTGATCTCGGCGAGCGGGGCGTACTGGAGGTTCGTCAGCCCCGCGCCGTGCTCGGCGTCCGGCAGGAACAGATTCCACAGTCCCTGCCTGCGGGCCTCGGCCTTCAGCTCCTCCACGATCGCCGGGGTGTCCCACGGTGACGCCAGCTTGGCGCGCTGCTCGTGCGCCACCGCCTCGGCCGGGTACACGTGCTCGTCCATGAAGGCGAGCAGCTGGGCCCGCAACTCCTCGGTGCGCGCGTCGAATGCGAAATCCATGGATGTACTCAGCCTTCCTGGAGGGTGGTGAGGCCGTGCTCGATGAAGACGGGAACGAGATCGCCGATCCCGTCGAAGCCGTCGCCGACGGTCTGCCCGAGGGTGTAGCGGTAGTGGATGCCCTCGAGGATCACGGCGAGCTTGAACCAGGCGAACCCCGTGTACCAGGAGATGGCGGAGGTGTCCCGCCCGGACCGGGCGGCGTAGCGCTCGATCAGCTCGGACGTCGACGGGTGACCGGCCGCTGCCGCGGTGGTGCTGATGGGGGCGTTGGCCACCTCCAGCTCGGCGCTGTACATGGCCAGCAGTCCGAGGTCGGTCAGCGGGTCGCCGAGGGTGGACATCTCCCAGTCCAGCACTGCCTTGATCCTGTCGTCCGCGCCGACGAGGACGTTGTCGAGGCGGTAGTCGCCGTGGATCACGGTGGGGGCGGGGGAGGCCGGCAGGGAGCGGCCGAGTGAGGCGTGCAGTTCGTCGATCCCGGCGAGGTCACGATTGCGGGAGGCGTCGAGCTGCTTGCCCCAGCGCCGCAGCTGCCGGTCGAGGAATCCCTCGGGGCGGCCGAAGTCGCCGAGGCCGACCGACTCCGGGTCCACGGCGTGCAGTTCGACGAGGGTGTCGAGCAGTCCGAGCACCGCGTTCCGGGTGCGCTCGGGCCCGATGGGGGCGAGCTGCTCGGCGGTGCGGTAGGGCGTGCCCTCCACGAACTCCATGACGTAGAACGGCGCTCCGAGCACCGAGTCGTCCTCGCACAGCAGCAGCGGCTCGGGCACCGGCACCGCGGTCGGGTGCAGTGCGCTGATCACCCGGTGTTCGCGCTTCATGTCGTGCGCCGTGGCCAGCACGTGCCCGAGCGGAGGCCGGCGCACCACCCACTGGCCGGTGCCGTCGGTGACGGAGTACGTGAGATTGGAGCGGCCGCCCTGGATCAGCCGTGCGCTGAGCGGTCCGTTCACCAGGCCCGGCCGCTCACGGTCGAGACAACCGCGCAGCTTCTCGGGATCGAGGCCTGGGGGGACTGAGCTCATCGGGGGCACCTCCGGGGGCACGGAACGGTCGCGGGAACGGGTCGCTCTTATGATGACCGACCAGTCGGTATGTCGTCCAGTGCGAGGGAGGACCGGGGCCGAGATCACACCCGTTGGCGGAGTCCGGGGACGGCCGCGGCCAGGGGGCGTCACAGGTCGAGGGGGGCGCGGGAGACCCCCGGGACCCGGCGGGTGTGACGGCCGGATCCGGGGATCCTTTCTGCTGTCGTACGGAGCTGCTGCCGTACGGGGCTGCTCCGGTACGGGGCTGGTGCGGTGCAGCCTCGATGTCGCGTCCGTGTGGATCGGCGTTCGTACGGAACCAGGGCGTGCATCGGGTCGTGATCATGAGCATCACAGCCTGCGGGGGGTGCCCGCCCGGGGTGTGGGGCGCGGCGATCTACGGCTGCGTGTGCGGGCGCCAGTGACCGGAAGCGATGCCGCTGCGTGCCGGCAGGGATGGTGTGTCAGACCATGGCGAGCCGGTCCACCAGCAGCTCCACCCTCGCCTCGGTGTCCTCCGGCGGCAGCCGTCCCGCTCGGGTCAGGGTGACCAGCCCGTGCAGGGCCGCCCAGAACACCTCGGTGAACAGTCCCGGGTGGACGCCGTCCCCGGCGACCTCGCCGAGGCTTTCCAGCAGGGCGGCGAAGGCGTCCTTGAGCGGCTCGGGGGTGTCTTCGTGTGCGAACGCCAGGCCGCCGTCGAGCTGGAACATGGCGTCGTAGACCGCCGGGTTGCGTTCGGCGAAGTCGAGGTAGGCGCGGGCGATGGCGGTGACCCGGGTGCGCGGGCCGTCCGCGGCCAGGGCCGCGGCTCGCACCGCCGCGGCCATCTCGGCGGCACCCTGGAGGGCGACGGCGCCGATGATCTCGCGCTTGCTGCGGAAGTGGCTGTAGAGGACGGGCTGGCTGTATTCGATGCGTTCGGCCAGCCGGCGGGTGGTGACCGCGTCCCAGCCCTGCTGCTCGGCGAGTTCGCGGGCCGTGGCCACGATGAGGCGCTCGCGGCCCGCCCGTTCGCGCTCCTTGCGTTCCTGTACCGACATGACTCGATCCTAGCACCGCTAGACAATCGAGCGGCAGCAGTACTAGCGTTGCCTCATCATCTAGCGGCGCTAGATTCCAGGAGGGATCGTCATGCTCGACGCACTCGAGGTCGTCACCACTGTGGTCGTCGGAGTGATGGTGGGGGTGGAGTTCTCCGTCGCCTTCGTCATCAACCCGATCCTCAACGCACTCCCCGACGACAGTGGCCAACTCGGCCGCGCGCACGGGGGCCGGATGCTCGGCGCCGTGATGCCGGTCTGGTACATCACCTCGCTCATCCTCGTCGCGGTGTGGGCGATCGCCGGATGGCACCACCACGGCGCCGGACTCGTCGTCACCGCCGGCGCGCTGCTGATCCTCAGCGTGATCATGTCTCTCCTGCTGCTCGTCCCGATCAACAACCGGGGCAAGACATGGACCCCCGAGAACCGGCCCGCCGACTGGAAGGAGCAGATGAACCGCTGGGACCGCTTCCACTACGTCCGCGTCGCCGTCATCATCGCCGCCTTCGCCCTGCTGGCCGCCGCCCTCGCCTGAGACCGCGGGCCGGCACCGCGCCGGTGGCGCACGACCCCACTCTCCGGGCGGCAGGGCCACCGAAATCCCGACATCCGGGAATGCGGCAAAGCAGCGAGCACGTCCTGGCTCGTGTGCATCCCGGCGGCATCGTGACGGGCCCGCACGGTGGTGGAGTCGACACGGACCAGCGACAGATCCACCTCACCCCGCTTCGCGGCCTCCGCGATCAGGCCCTCCAGCAGAGCCTCGAACCCGCCCGCGTCACGCCACTGCCGGAAACGATGGGACACCGTCGACCACGCACCGGATTCCTGCGGCATCTCCCGCCGCTGCCCACCGGTCCTGAACCGCCGGACCACGTCCTCGAACTGCCGGCGCAACCTTCGGTACGGGCCGTACTCGCCGATCGGCAGGTACGGCCCGATGCACTCGCACTCCACATCGGTCAGCCGCGCACGCGTCACGCGAGACCCTCTTCGGATCGAAGATCAGCACGAGGGGAGAACCCGCTCATTGATCACGACCCGATACGCGCCCTAGTGGTCGTCCCAGTGCCCGTCGTGCGCCGCGTGCCGGTGCCCGTCGTGGACGTAGTCGACGTGGTCGCCGTGCTCGACGGCCGGATGTCCGCAGGTGGGACCGTGGTCGTGCGCGTGACCGCTGTGCGCGGTGTGCTCACCCGGCTCGCACTCGTCCCAGTGGCCGGAGTGCTCGCGGTGGAGGTGCCCGTCGTGGGCGTAGTCGACGTGATCGCCGTGCGGGACCTCGGTGTGGCCGCAGGCCGGGCCGTGCATGTGCTCGTGCGCGGAGTGTTCCGTGTGGACGGTCATGACCCATACCTTTTGGTGGTTTTCGTGGCGTTCTGTCATACCCAGGCTAGTCGCAGAAGCCCTGCACGGGCGGAGTGGACGCGCGGCGCCACGCCGGGCCCACGCTTGCGCCGGTGCCGGGAAGCGCCGAGGGTCGGACCATGAAGGCGATCAGTTACAGCAGCTTCGGCGGCCCCGATGTCCTGGAGTACACGGAGCGTCCCGAGCCGAAGGTGGGACCGGACTCGGTCCTCGTCAAGGTGCGCGCCGCCGCCGTCAACCCTGTCGACCGGTACGCCCGCGAGGGACAGCTCGACAGCATCATCGACACCGTCTTCCCGGTCGTCCCCGGCTGGGACGTCTCGGGGGTGGTGGTGCAACCCGGCTTCGCCGTCACCGAGTTCGCCGTCGGCGACGAGGTCATGGGGTACGTACGCGAGGACTTCCTCTCCCGCGGCACCTTCGCCGAGTACGTCGCCGCTCCCGTCCGTACCCTGGCCCGCAAGCCGATCAGGCTCAGCTTCGAGGAGGCCGCCGGGCTGCCGCTCGCCGGTCTCACCGCCTATCAGGTACTCCACAAAGCGCTGAAGATCGGCAGCTCGGACACCGTCCTGATCCATGCGGCGGCGGGCGGGGTGGGCTCCATCGCCGTACAGCTCGCCAAGCACGCGGGCGCACGCGTCATCGGCACGGCGAGTGAGCGCAACCACGACCACCTCAGGGAACTCGGCGCGGAACCGGTGACATACGGCGAGGGCCTCGCCGACCGGGTACGGGCGCTCGCGCCCGACGGCGTCGAGGCCGTCCTGGACACCATCGGCGGCGACGCGCTCAAGGCCTCGGTCCAGGTCCTCGCTCCCGAAGGACGCCTTGCCTCCATCGTGGACGCCGAGGTCCTCGCACTGGGCGGCCGCTACTGCTGGGTGCGGCCGGACGCGGCGGACCTCGCGGCCCTCGGAGAACTCGCCCAACAGGGGGTGGTGAACGTCCATGTGGACCGGACCTTCCCCCTGGAGCAGACGGCGCAGGCCCACATCCTCAGCGCGGAGGGCCACACCCGCGGCAAGATCGTCGTGACCGTCGACTGGGACGCCTGACGCTCGGAGCACCTTCGCGGTCGAGGCCGGTCCCCTCATGCGGGCCGGGAATGGATTACCGCGCGCCGGTCTCCTCGTGCGGGCCCGGCCCGGAGCACCGCGCGCCCCGCTCAAAACCACGGCCGGCTCATCGCGCGCCCCGTCACACCACGGCTGCGGCTCATCGCGCAGCCCGCTCACACCACGGCCGCGCTCATCGCGGGACCCGGCTCAGATCACCACCGCGACCGCGAACGCGGCCAGGGCGACCGTGCACGCCACGGCGCCCAGTGCCCCGCGCGCCGACAGCACCGCAGGCCGGTGCGCAGCCCCCAGCACGCGCAGCCGGACATGGGCCAGCCGCAGAAACACCAGCCACACCAGCACACTGAGCGCCACCGCGATCAGTCCTGCCGGGCCCGGGTCACCACCGGCCGCCTGCCGTGCCGCGAGGACCGCCGCCACGGTGAACGACAGCGTGGTCCTGCGCCAAGCCAGCCGGGTCCGTTCGGGCTGCAACCCCGGATCGCGCTCCGGCAGGGCGGTCAACTGCCGCCCTCCCAGCCGAGAAGCACCACGACGATCATGGCGACGGCGACGACCGCGATGACCAGACTCAGCAGCGTCGGGAAGCGGGACACGGGCAGATCCTCACCCCGCCGCATGGCACGCTCGCAGCGCACCCAGTGGTTGACGGCCCGCAGCGCGCACAGCACCCCGGCGACCAACAGCCCGATCGCCATGCCCGCCCGTACGCCCCACCGCAGATCGGGCAAGAACTGATCGACCGCGAATCCGCCGCCGATGAGTGCGAGAGCCGTACGGAGCCAGGCGAGGAAGGTCCGCTCGTTGGCGAGCGAGAACCGGTAGTCGGGGGTCTCGCCCTCCTCACGCGCCCGCTGAGGCGCAAACCACAGCCGCACACTCCGCACGAAATCGTCCACGCCCGGCACCTTACCCACGGGTTCGCACCGGCCGCGGCCCCGGCTGCCCGCGGCTGGGCCGCGTCGGGCCGCTCCCGCCGACGGGCGCTGCCACCGGGGCGAGTGCCGTCACGCCCCGCGGTGCGCCCGCAGGCGTTCGTACGCCGCCAGACCGTCCGGCACCCACGGCCACTCGTCCAGTCGCCGTTCCAGCTCCGCCTCCGACAGGAAGGCGTGCCATGCGACCTCCTCCTGCTGGGGGTCCACCGGCATCTCGCAGCGGACCTCGTACACCGCCGACCACCAGGTGCGGGGCCCGTCCTCGTACAGGAAACGGAACAGCGGCGTCGGGCGGGGGAGGCCGGAGACGCCCAGTTCCTCCTCCGCCTCCCGCAGGGCCGCGTCGTCGTAGGTCTCGCCGGCGCCGACCACACCGCCCACGAACATGTCGTACAGCGACGGGAAGACCAGCTTCGTCGGCGTCCGCCGATGCACGAAGACCCGGCCCTGCGCGTCTCTCGCCTGGATGAACACACAGCGGTGGCGCAGGCCACGTGCATAGACGTCGCCCCGCCGGGCCTGCCCGACCACCCGGTCCGAGGCGTCGACGACGTCCAGGATTTCGTCCGCGGAACTCATCCGCCCATCCAACCACCGGGGCGGGAACGCCTCAGCTGTTGACTAGTTACTGACCCGTACCGAAGATCGGACCACCGAACTCGCCCCAACCCGGCCGGACAAGGATGGAACCCATGGCGTACGACGCTGATGTGATCGTGATCGGGGCGGGGCTCTCCGGTCTGGTGGCCACCGCAGAACTCGTCGACGCCGGGCGCAAGGTGATCCTTCTCGACCAGGAGCCGGAGCAGTCCATCGGCGGTCAGGCGCACTGGTCCTTCGGCGGGCTGTTCTTCGTCGACTCGCCCGAGCAGCGCCGGATGCGGATCAGGGACAGCCGTGAACTGGCCCTCCAGGACTGGCTCGGCACCGCCGGCTTCGACCGTGACGAGGACCGGTGGCCGCGGAAGTGGGCCGAGGCGTACGTCGACTTCGCCTCCGGTGAGAAGCGGTCCTGGCTGCACGCGCAGGGCATGCGCTTCTTCCCGGTGGTCGGCTGGGCCGAACGCGGCGGCTACGACGCCACCGGGCACGGCAACTCGGTGCCCCGCTTCCACATCACCTGGGGGACCGGCCCGGGCGTCGTCGCGCCCTTCGAACGGCGAGTCAGGGAAGGCGTCGCGCGCGGCCTCGTGCAACTGCGGTTCCGCCACCGCGTCACCGGCCTGACCGGCAGCGACGGCACCCTCGACACCGTCAGCGGTGAGGTGCTGGAGCCGTCCCGCGCCGAGCGCGGAGGCGCGAGCAGCCGCGAGGTCGCGGGAGCCTTCGAGTTCCGCGCGCAGGCGGTGATCGTCACCTCGGGCGGCATCGGCGGCAACCACGATCTCGTCCGCGCCCAGTGGCCGGACCGTCTCGGCACCCCGCCCGAGAAGATGCTCTCCGGTGTGCCCGCGCACGTCGACGGGCTGATGCTGGGCATCGCCGAGCGCGCGGGTGCGAGCCACATCAACCGCGACCGCATGTGGCACTACACCGAAGGCATCGAGAACTGGAACCCCATCTGGGCCAGGCACGGCATCCGCATCCTGCCGGGCCCGTCGTCCCTCTGGCTCGACGCGCGCGGCAAGCGGCTGCCCGTCCCGCTCTTCCCCGGCTTCGACACCCTCGGCACACTCGAACACATCATGCGCTCGGGGTACGGCTACACCTGGTTCGTGCTCGACCAGAAGATCATCGGCAAGGAGTTCGCGCTCTCGGGCTCCGAGCAGAACCCCGATCTGACCGGGAAGTCGGTCCGTGACGTGATCGGCCGAGCCCGCGCCGAGGTCCCCGGCCCGGTGAAGGCGTTCATGGACAACGGCGTCGACTTCGTCGTCGAGAAGGACCTCGGCTCCCTCGTGCGCGGCATGAACGCCCTCACCAAGGAACCGCTGATAGACGAGGCCGAGCTGCGCCGCGAGATCACCGCCAGGGACCGCGAGATCAGGAACCCCTTCACCAAGGACCTCCAGGTCACGGCCATCCGCGGTGCCCGCAAGTACCTCGGCGACAAGCTCATCCGTACGGCGACCCCGCACCGCATCCTCGACCCGAAGGCCGGCCCGCTCATCGCCGTCCGGCTGAACATCCTCACCCGCAAGTCGCTCGGCGGCCTGGAGACGGATCTGTCCTCGCGGGTCCTCGCCCCCGGCGGCGAACCACTGGCCGGGCTGTACGCGGCGGGCGAGGCGGCCGGCTTCGGCGGCGGAGGCGTGCACGGCTACCGCTCGCTGGAGGGCACCTTCCTCGGCGGCTGCATCTTCTCGGGCCGGGCCGCCGGGCGGGCCGCGGCGAAGGCGGTCGGCTGAACCGCCGCGTGGGACCGATGACGGCGTCCTCGGCGGCGGGCCCGCGCCCTCCGCCGACCGCCCACGTATGACGAAACCCTGACGGATCCCGGTTTCCCTGGCTTCCGGGCGCCCCAAGTGCTCGAATCGAGGGGTGACCGACAAACACTCCGACACCGAGGGCAGCCCCGTCGGGCGCCGTCTGGTGCTCGGCATGCTCGGGCTCGGTGCCGCCGGGGTCGCCACCGCGCCGTATCTCCAGCGCGGACTCGAATCCTTCCTGGGCGCGGCCTCCGACAACGACCCCACCGGGCTCACGGGCCTGCTCCCCAACGGCGGAGGCTTTCGCTACTACTCGGTCGCCTCCTCCGTACCGCACAAGGACGAGCGGAACTACCGGCTGACGGTCGACGGGCTGGTCGAGCGTCCGGCGACGTACACCCTCGACGCGCTGCGCGGTCTGCCGCAGACCCGCGTGGTGCGTGACGTGCAGTGCGTCACCGGGTGGCGGGTCCCCGACACCGCGTTCTCCGGCGTCAAGCTCTCGATGCTGCTGGACGCCGCGGGCGTGCGGCCGGAGGGCAAGGCGATCCGCTTCACCTGCTTCGACGGGACGTACAGCGAGAGCCTCACGCTTCCGCAGGCCCGCCGGGACGATGTCCTCGTCGCCCTGCGGATGCAGGACAAGCCGGTCAGCCACTCCCACGGCGGCCCGGTCCGGCTCTATGTGGCGCCGATGTACTTCTACAAGTCGGCGAAATGGCTTTCCGGGATCTCGGTCACCTCCGACGTCCGGCCCGGCTACTGGGAGGAGCGGGGCTATGACGTCGACGCCTGGGTCGGCCGGTCCAACGGCCGCACCGACACGCCCACCGTCTGAACGGCCCGCGATCGTACGGCGGTTCAGCCGCGCCGAGCGCTGGGTGCACCGCACGACCGCCGCACTGATGCTGCTGTGTGTGGCGACGGCGGCCTGTCTCTACGTCCCGCAGCTGGCCGAACTCGTCGGCCGCCGCCATCTGGTGGTGACCGTCCACGAGTGGTCGGGCATCCTCATCCCGGTGCCGCTTCTGCTGGGCCTCGCTTCGAAGGCGCTCCGCACGGACCTCGGCCGGCTCAACCGCTTCGGGCCGCACGACCGGACGTGGCTACGGGCGGTGCGCCGCCGCGACGCGCGTCCCGAGTCGCGGCCGGCGGCCAAGTTCAACGCCGGGCAGAAGATCTACGCGGCCTGGATCGCGGGCGCGGTGCTGATCATGGCGGGGACCGGGTTGATGATGTGGTTCACGCATCTCACCCCGCTGGTGTGGCGTACGAGCGCCACCTTCGTGCACGACTGGCTGGCACTCGCCATCGGGTTCGTGCTGATCGGTCACATCGGGATGGCGTTCGCCGACCCGGAGGCACGCCGTGGCATGCGCACCGGGTCGGTCGAACGCCCGTGGGCCCGCAGGGAACACCCGCTGTGGGATCCGGACGACGACTGACCGCCGGTCCCTCGGACGTCCCGCTACAGAATCAGTGACAGCAGCAGGACGAAGCCGATGCCGACCACCGAGATGATGGTCTCCATCACCGACCAGGTCTTGATGGTCTGGCCCACGGTCATGCCGAAGTACTCCTTCACCAGCCAGAATCCGGCATCGTTGACATGGCTGAAGAAGAGCGAGCCGGCGCCGATCGCCAGGACCAGCAGGGCCGACTCGGTCGTCGACATGTCGGCGGCGAGCGGGGCCACCAGCCCGGCGGCGGAGATCGTCGCCACCGTGGCCGAGCCGGTCGCCAGCCGGATCGCCACCGCGATCAGCCAGGCGAGCAGCAGGGTCGGGATCGCCCAGTCCTTGGAGTAGTCCAGGATCATCTGACCCACACCGACGTCGATCAGCGTCTGCTTGAAACCGCCACCGGCGCCGACGATCAGCAGGATGCCCGCGATGGGTGCGAGCGACTTCTCGACCGTCGTCGAGATCCGGTCCTTGGTGAAGCCGGCCGCGCGGCCCAGCGTGAAGATGCCGACGATCACCGCCGCGAGCAGTGCGATCAGCGGCGAGCCGATGACGTCGGTGACACGCTGGACACCGTTGTCAGGATCGTCGACGACGATCTCCACCAGTGCCTTGACGAGCATCAGGACCACGGGCAGCAGCACGGTGGCCACCGTCGCGACGAAGCCGGGGCGCCGCTCCAGGTCCTCGGAGGGACGGGTCGGGATCATCTTCTCCGGCGCCGGGATGTCGACCCAACGGGCCGCGTACCGCGAGAAGAGCGGACCCGCGATGATCACCGTCGGGATGGCGACGAGCACGCCGAGGGCGAGGGTGACGCCCAGGTTGGCGCCGATCGCGTCGATGGCCACCAGAGGGCCGGGGTGCGGCGGAATCAGTCCGTGCATCACCGACAGACCGGCGAGAGCGGGAATGCCGATCCGCATCAGGGAGTAGTTGCCGCGCTTGGCGACGAGCAGGACGACCGGGATCAGCAGCACGATGCCGACCTCGAAGAACAGCGGCAGTCCGATCACCGAGGCGATCAGCACCATGGCCCAGGGCATCGCGCGCCCCTTGGCCTTGGCGAGGATCGTGTCGACGATCTGGTCCGCACCGCCCGAGTCGGCGAGCAGCTTGCCGAGGATGGCGCCGAGCGCGATGAGCACGCCGACGCCGGCGACCGTGGTGCCGAGGCCCGTGGTGAACGACAGGATCGTCTTTTCCAGCGGTGCGCCGGCGAACGACCCGAGGGCCAGCGATCCGATGGTCAGCGCCAGGAACGCGTGCAGTTTGTACTTGGTGATGAGCAGGACGATGACGGCGATACCCGCGAGAACGGCTATGCCGAGCTGGGCATTGCCTGCCGAGGTGATCGGTTCGGTGGCGTCCGCTGCCAGCATCTCGACACTGAGACTGGTCACGGTGGGTCCTTACTGAAGGGAACGTCGGGGGACGGGGTCGAGGAGAGGGGAGGGAAGGCGCTCACGCGTCGAGCCGGCGCAGCGCGGCGACGGCCCGTTCGGTGATCTCCCCGGGGCTGCCGGACACATCGACGGAAACGCCCGCCTCGTCGTCCTCCAGCGGCTGGAGCGTGGCGAACTGCGAATCGAGCAGCTTCGTGGGCATGAAGTGCCCCTTGCGCTCGGTCATCCGCTGTGCGATCAGCTCGCGGTCACCGGTGAGATGGAGGAAGACGGCGTCCGGGGCGACCGCGCGCAGACGGTCGCGGTAGGCACGCTTGAGCGCGGAGCTGGAAACGACTCCGCCCTTGCCCGCCCTGCTGAGCGCCCACTGGCCGATGGCATCGAGCCAGGGCCACCGGTCCGCGTCGTCCAGCGGTGTACCGGCCGACATCTTGGCGATATTGGCCGGGGGATGGAAGTCGTCGCCCTCGGCGTACGGAACGCCCAGAGCTTCTGCGACCAGCGGACCGATGGTGGTCTTCCCGGTCCCGGTCACTCCCATGACCACCACGACGTGGGGGGTGCTCATTGCTGCCTCGCTGTCTTCGTCGACATCGGTCCGTCGCGCTACTGAAACCCATTAGGTACGACGTATTCAAGTGTCCGAGACATAAACGTCATACTTTTTCTTCTCGATCCCTGCCCGTAGGCTGAACCCATGACCACAGCGGGCCGGGGCCTCCACACCCATGTTCTGGACACACTCGGCCTCGCCATCACAGCAGGGGAGTACCCGCAGGGCTGCGTTTTGCGCACCGACGAAGTCGCTCAGCGCTTCGACGTCTCCCGCACGGTCGTCCGCGAGGTCGTCCGCGTCCTCGAATCCATGCACCTGGTGGAGTCCCGGCGCCGGGTGGGGGTGACCGTCCGCCCCACCGAGGAGTGGAACGTCTACGACCCGCAGGTCATCCGCTGGCGACTGGCCGGCGCCGACCGGCCGCGCCAGCTGCGGTCGCTGACCGTGCTCCGTTCCGCCGTCGAACCGGTCGCCGCGGGCCTCGCCGCCCGTCGTGCCACGCCCGAACAGTGCGCCGCGCTCACCGAGTGCGCGCTCGGTATGGTCGCCACCTCCCGGGGCCATCAGCTCGAGGGGTATCTGCGGCACGACATCGCTTTCCACCGGATCGTCCTCGAAGCCTCCGGCAACGAGATGTTCGCGCGCCTCGGTGATGTCGTTGCGGAGGTGCTCGCGGGGCGTACGCACCACCACGTGATGTTCGACGACCCGGATCCGGCGGCCGTGACCCTGCATGTGCAGGTTGCCGAGGCCGTTCGCGAAGGCGACGCTGCGCGCGCCGAGGAGATCACCCGGGAGATCGCCGTGGGCGCCCTGGCCGAGCTGGACGTCCTCGCACCCTGAGACCCTTCGGTAACACCTGGTCATACGTTGGGTGACGATGACCTTGGTTTACCTTGCTGCAACCTCAGAAACACCTCAGATATATCGCTTCGTGAGATAGGCCACTGCCAAAATCCCAGGATTGCCCTGATGATGTGCCGTCGGGCCCACGCCCAGGTGACGACCCCCCACCGGCTACGACCGGGACCGCACACCTCCCCCTCACGAAGGCGAATCCTCTCCATGAGTGACCGCATCACCGCGGCCGAAAAGCCCGCCGCCGGGGTACCGGCGACGAGCACCCCCCACGTGGACGCCGGCGACGCCGGCTACAGCAAGGACCTGAAGTCCCGCCACATCAACATGATCGCCATCGGCGGAGCGATAGGCACGGGTCTGTTCCTCGGAGCGGGCGGCAGAATGGCCGGAGCGGGCCCCTCGCTCGCCATCGCCTACGCGGTCTGCGGCGTCTTCGCCTTCTTCGTCGTCCGTGCGCTCGGCGAGCTCGTCCTCTACCGCCCCTCGTCCGGCGCCTTCGTCTCCTACGCCCGTGAGTTCATGGGGGAGAAGGGCGCCTTCGCGGCCGGCTGGCTGTACTTCCTCAACTGGTCCACCACCGCCATCGCCGACATCACCGCGGCCGCGACCTACGCCCACTTCTGGGCCATGTTCAGCGACGTCCCGCAGTGGGTGCTCGCGCTGATCGCCCTCGCCGTCGTCCTCACCGCCAATCTCATCTCGGTGAAGTACTTCGGCGAGATGGAGTTCTGGTTCGCGATCATCAAGGTCGCCGCGCTCGTCGCGTTCATGCTCGTGGGCATCTACCTCGTGGTCACCCAGCACCCGGTCGACGGCCACACCCCCGGCTTCTCCACCATCTCCGACGGCGGCGGCGTCTTCCCGATGGGCATGCTGCCGATGCTGCTGGTGATCCAGGGTGTCGTCTTCGCCTACGCCTCCGTCGAGCTCTGCGGCGTCGCCGCCGGTGAGACCGAGAACCCCGAGAAGATCATGCCCAAGGCGATCAACTCGATCATGTGGCGTGTGGGCCTGTTCTACGTCGGCTCCGTCGTGCTCCTCGCGCTGCTCCTGCCGTACACCGCGTACTCCGGCGACGAGAGCCCCTTCGTCACCGTCATGGACAAGCTCGGCGTCCCGGGCGCGGCCGGCGTGATGAACCTCGTCGTCCTCACCGCCGCCCTCTCCAGCCTCAACTCCGGCCTGTACTCCACCGGTCGCATCCTGCGCTCCATGGCCCTCTCGGGCTCCGCGCCCCGCTTCACCGGCCGGATGAACAAGGGCCAGGTCCCCTACGGCGGCATTCTGCTGACCGCGGGCTTCGGCGTGCTCGGCGTCGGTCTCAACTACCTCATGCCCGGGCAGGCCTTCGAGATCGTCCTGAACTTCGCCTCGATCGGCATCCTCGGCACCTGGGGCATGATCATGCTCTGCTCGCTGCTGTTCTGGTACCGCTCGCAGGACGGGCGGGTCACCCGCCCGTCCTACCGGCTGCCCTGGGCCCCGTACACCCAGATCGTCACCCTGCTCTTCCTCGTCGGTGTGGCCGTCCTGATGTGGTGGGGCGGCGGCGTCGGCCGGACGACCGTGACGTGCCTGCCGTTGATCGCCGCGGCACTGGTCGGCGGCTGGTACGTCGTCCGCGGCCGGGTCAGGGCCCTCGCGGCCGAGCGCCAGGACGCCTGAGCCGAACACGCACACGAGGGGCCCCGCGGAAAGACTTCCGCGGGGCCCCTCCTGCTCGTCGCCGAGCGCCGCCGTGACGGTCCATAGTGGGGATCGACCGACGTGCGAAGAAGGGCAGGTTCTCGATGTCGCAGCAGGTGCAAGGTGTGATCGCACCCGGAAAGAACGAACCGGTGCGGGTGGAGACGATCGTCGTCCCGGACCCCGGTCCGGGCGAGGCCGTGGTGCAGGTGCAGGCGTGCGGGGTCTGCCACACCGATCTGCACTACAAGCAGGGCGGGATCAACGACGACTTCCCCTTCCTCCTCGGCCATGAGGCCGCGGGTGTCGTGGAGGCGGTCGGCCCGGACGTCACCGAGGTGTCGCCCGGCGACTTCGTCATCCTCAACTGGCGGGCCGTGTGCGGCCGCTGTCGCGCCTGTCGGCGGGGCCGCCCCTGGTACTGCTTCGACACCCACAACGCCCGCCGGAAGATGACCCTGACGGACGGCACCGAACTCTCCCCGGCCCTGGGCATCGGCGCGTTCGCCGAGAAGACCCTCGTCGCCGCGGGGCAGTGCACCAAGGTCGATCCGGCGGTCTCCGCGTCCGTCGCGGGTCTCCTCGGCTGCGGAGTGATGGCGGGTATCGGCGCGGCCGTCAACACCGGCAACGTGGGCCGCGGTGACACCGTCGCCGTCATCGGCTGCGGCGGTGTGGGCGACGCGGCGGTCGTCGGCGCACGGCTGGCGGGCGCGGCCAGGATCATCGCCGTCGACATCGACGACCGCAAGCTCGAGACGGCGAAGAGGATGGGCGCGACCCACACGGTCAACTCCGATTCCGCCGACGCCGTGGAGGCGATCCGCGAACTCACCGGGGGCTTCGGCGCCGATGTCGTCATCGAGGCGGTCGGCCGCCCGGAGACCTATAAGCAGGCCTTCTACGCCCGCGATCTCGCCGGCACGGTCGTCCTCGTCGGCGTCCCCACCCCGGACATGAAGCTGGAACTGCCGCTCCTCGACGTCTTCGGCCGCGGCGGCGCACTCAAGTCCTCCTGGTACGGCGACTGTCTGCCGTCCCGGGACTTCCCGATGCTGATCGACCTGCACCAGCAGGGCCGCATCGACCTCGGGGCGTTCGTCACCGAGACCATCGGGCTCGGTGACATCGAGAAGGCCTTCGCCCGGATGCACGAGGGCGACGTGCTGCGTTCGGTGGTGCGGTTCTGATGACCTCTTCGAACGTCAGGATCGACCACCTCGTCACCTCCGGCACCTTCTCCCTCGACGGCGGCACCTGGGACGTCGACAACAACGTGTGGATCGTGGGCGACGATTCCGAGGCCATCGTCATCGACGCCGCCCACGACGCCGCGGCGATCGAGGCGGCCCTCGGAGGCCGCACGCTCGTCGCCGTCGTCTGCACGCACGCCCACAACGACCACATCGACGCCGCGCCCGCACTCGCCGCGGCCACGGGCGCGCCGATCCTGCTGCACCCCGACGACCTCCCGCTGTGGAAGCAGACGCATCCCGACCGCGCCCCCGACGGCGAACTGGCCGACGGCCTGACGCTGACCGTCGCGGGTGTCGAACTGACCGTGCTGCACACCCCGGGCCATGCCCCCGGAGCGGTCTGTCTGTACGCCCCCGAGCTGTCCACGGTCTTCACCGGGGACACCCTCTTCCAGGGCGGCCCCGGCGCCACCGGCCGGTCGTTCTCGCACTTCCCGACCATCGTCGAGTCGATCAGGCAGCGGCTGCTCACCCTGCCGCCGGACACCGTGGTCCGCACCGGCCACGGCGACCCGACGACCGTCGGCGAGGAGTCGCCACATCTGGAGGAGTGGATTCAGCGGGGCCACTGAGACAGCCGCAGCCCGCTCTCGAAGCGGAGCGGCTCCCCGGTCACGGGGTCGGTGAACTCCAGCACCCGGGCGAGGAGCTGAAGGGGCTCGGCCCAGTCGTCCGGCCCCGGCTCCCGGACCACGGGGAAGAGCGGATCGTTCAGCAGTGGCAGCCCGAGCCGGTTCATATGGACCCGGAGCTGATGGGTGCGGCCGGTGGCCGGCAACAGCCGGTACCGGCCGAGCCCCTCGCGGTGCTCCAGCAGCTCGATCCGGCTCTCGCTGTTCGGCTCGCCCGCCACCTCGCGGGCGGCCATCACCCCGTGGTCCTTCACGATCCGGCTGCGTACGGTGACCGGCAGTCTCACGGCCGGATCGTGGGCCGCCACCCCCTCGTATTCCTTGCGCACCCGCCGGTCACGGAACATCGTCTGGTACGCCCCCCGGTCCCCGGGCCGCACGACGAACAGCGCGAGACCCGCGGTCAGCCGGTCCAGCCGATGGGCGGGCTGGAGCTGCGGCAGCCCGAGATCACGCCGCAACCGGGCGAGAGCGGTCTCGGTGACGTGCCGGCCGCGCGGTGTGGTGGCGAGGAAGTGCGGCTTGTCGGCGACGACCAGGCGCTTGTCGCGGTGCACGATCCCCACCTCGAACGGGACGCGCTCCTCGGGCGCGAAGTCCCGGTGGAACCAGAGATACCGCCCGGGGGCGTACGGCTCGTCCGCGGCGACCGGCCCGTCCGTGCCGAGGATGCGGCCCTCCCGGAACAGCGCGTCGATCTTCTCGGTCCCGACGGCACCCGCGTACCGCGCCACCACATGATCGCGGACCGTCTTCCAGGAACCGTCCGGGTCGGCGGGCAGTCGCAGGCGCACCGGGTCGATCCCGTCCCGCTGGGGCAGCGGCGACGGCGGGGCCTTGTGTCTGCGTCTCACCCGGTGACTGTAAGCGCAGCGCCGCGTCCAGGAACCGGTGGCCGGGGGAGCGCAAACAAGAAGACCCCCGCGGTGAACCGCAGGGATCTTTGCTGGTGTCCGAGGGGGGACTTGAACCCCCACGCCCGATAAAGGGCACTAGCACCTCAAGCTAGCGCGTCTGCCATTCCGCCACCCGGACAAGGTGTCTGCCGTCCGGCGCTGGGCCGTTCCGACGTGGAAAACCATAGCAAACATTCAGCTGTGCCCGATCACCCGCCCGGCCGTCCGCAAGGCGTGCGACGGCAGGTAGCCGCCCTTGGGGTCCGGGGCCGCGCGCGGGAGGATGAGGGGGGACCACCAGCAGCGACAGTGGGAGGAATCAGCGTGAGCGAGTCGAATGCGGCCCGTACCGTCTCGGGCGAGGACGAGGTCGTCGACCTCTGCCGTGAGCTGATCCGGATCGACACCAGCAACTACGGGGACCACTCGGGCCCGGGGGAGAGGGCCGCGGCGGAGTACGTCGCGGAGAAGCTGGCCGAGGTCGGTGTCGAACCGCAGATCTTCGAGTCCCACCAGGGACGCGCCTCCACGGTGGCCCGGATCGAGGGGGAGGACCCGTCGAGGCCCGCGCTGCTCATCCACGGCCATCTCGACGTCGTACCGGCCAACGCCGACGACTGGACCCACCACCCGTTCTCCGGTGAGATCGCGGACGGCTGCGTCTGGGGCCGCGGCGCGGTCGACATGAAGGACATGGACGCGATGACGCTCGCCGTCGTCCGGGACAGGATGCGCAGCGGCCGCAAGCCCCCGCGCGACATCGTGCTCGCGTTCCTCGCCGACGAGGAGGCGGGCGGCACCTGGGGCGCGCGGCACCTCGTCGACAAGCACCCCGATCTCTTCGAGGGCGTCACGGAGGCCATCGGCGAGGTCGGCGGCTTCTCCTTCACCGTCAACGAGAACCTGCGCCTCTACCTCGTCGAGACGGCTCAGAAGGGCATGCACTGGATGCGCCTGACCGTGGACGGCACCGCCGGCCACGGCTCCATGACCAACAAGGACAACGCCGTCACCGAGCTGTGCGAGGCGGTCGGCCGGCTCGGCCGGCACACGTGGCCGGTGCGGATGACCAAGACGGTCCGGGGCTTCCTCGACGAGCTCTCCGACGCGCTCGGCACCCCCCTGGACCCGGAGGACATGGATGCGACGCTCGCCAAGCTCGGCGGCATCGCCAAGATGATCGGCGCGACCCTGCGCAACTCCGCGGCCCCCACCATGCTCGGCGCCGGTTACAAGGTGAACGTCATCCCCGGCCAGGCGACCGCCCATGTCGACGGGCGCTTCCTGCCGGGTTACGAGGACGAGTTCCTGGCCGATCTCGACCGACTGCTCGGCCCTCGCGTCCGGCGCGAGGACGTGCACGGGGACAAGGCCCTGGAGACCAGCTTCGACGGCGACCTCGTCGACGCGATGCAGGTCGCGCTGAAGGCGGAGGACCCGATCGCGCGGGCCGTGCCGTACATGCTCTCCGGCGGCACGGACGCCAAGTCCTTCGACGACCTCGGCATCCGCTGCTTCGGGTTCGCCCCGCTCAAGCTGCCGCCGGAGCTGGACTTCGCGGGCATGTTCCACGGGGTGGACGAGCGCGTCCCGGTGGACGGTCTGCAGTTCGGTGTGCGTGTGCTTGACCGTTTCATCGACCGGTGCTGAACCGGATCGGGTGAGGTCTGCTGAAACGAAACTCCAATAATCGACAGTACGTACGCACGCGACTGGAAAGAGTGAAAGGAACATCGGGCTCGTAGCCCCGCCCGTTTCTCCTCGTTACAGGTGGTGCGGTCCGCGGCTGGGATCGCATTGCCAACAAGGAGGAATAATGATCAAGAAGGTCGTCGCTGCTGCGGCTGCCACTGGTGGTCTCGTGCTCGCTGGTGCGGGTATGGCCATGGCCGACTCCGGCGCGCAGGGTGCCGCTGTGCACTCTCCCGGCGTGCTGTCCGGCAACGTCATCCAGGTGCCTGTCCACGTGCCGGTGAACGTGTGCGGCAACACGGTCTCCGTGATCGGGCTCCTGAACCCTGCCTTCGGCAACACCTGCGTCAACGCTTGATGTTGTGACCCGACCCCTCGGGGTCATGGTTTGAACCTGGGCGGTCCCGGAGTGCGCGCCATGCGCTCCGGGACCGCCCGGGTATTTCCGCCCCCGGGCACAGGGTTCGGGGGATTCCTGAAGAAGGCAGGATTCAACGTATGCGCCAGGTCACGCGCAAAGGCCTGATCACCATGGCGGCGGCGGCGGGCGGAGTGCTCGCCCTCGGCAGCGGTTACGCACACGCGGACGCAGGGGCCCACGGAGGCGCGTCGAATTCTCCGGGCGTCGGGTCCGGAAACGCGGTCCAGGTACCGGTCGACGTTCCCGTGAACGCCTGCGGCAATTCCGTCAATGTCGTCGGTCTGCTGAACCCGGTGTTCGGCAACGAATGCGCCAACAAGTCCGGGCCGTCGAAGTCCGAGTCCCAGCACGGCAAGGGATCGGGCCAAGGCAAGGGCGGTGCCCACGGCACGGGCGGAGCGAGCAATTCGCCCGGCGTCGCCTCCGGCAACCACATCGACGCCCCGGTGCACATCCCCGTGAACGCCTGCGGGAACACCGTCACCATCGGCGGTCTGCTGAACCCGGCCCTGGGCAACGACTGCGCCAATGACAGCGAGGTCAGCACACCGGGGAAGCCCGGGCCCGAGAAGCCGGAGCCGGTCGCTCCGGAGCGGCCAGGTCAGCCCCGCAGCGTGTCGCCGGTCGAGCCCGACGCGCCGGCCGCTTCCGTGCGGAACAACCCCGCCGCGCAGACCGTCGCCCAGCCGGCGGGCGCGGAGGAACTCGCCCAGACCGGCACCGACGCCATGGACCTGCTGATCCCGGCGGGCGCGGGCATGCTGCTGGCGGGAGCGGTGCTCTACCGCCGCGCCCGCTCGGCCGCGTAAGCGCAGCACGCAGGCACAGCACGGCGACACGGCTGGGAACGGCTGGAACGGCTGCAATGGCAGAAAACGGAGCGGGTCTCGTCACGACGGGGCCCGCTCCGCGCTGTCACCAGGTGGCGCGCACCTGACGGATGATGCGCCGGCGCAGCCGCACCCTGCGACTGCCGTCCCGGTGCAGACTCAGTCGGTCCAACTCCCAGTGTCCGTACTCGGCATGGTCGGTGAGCAGACGGGTCGCCTCCTTGCGGGAGACCCCGCGCGGCACGTACACGTCGACAAATTCGTATTCCGGCATCGCATCTATTGTGCGGGCAGAGCCCCGGTACGGATAGCGTCTGCACTATGTCTGATGCTGCGCAGCCCACCGCTGACGAGGTACGAGCCGCCGCCGAGGCGGTCAAGGCCGCACTGGACCGTCACCTCGCAGCGGTCGAGAACCGCACGGGCGAGGACGATCCTGCCGTCTACACCGCGTTCAACGAGCTGGCCGCCGCAGCCGAGGCGTACGACGAGCGCCTCTACGACCGCTACGACGAGGTCACGCCCTTCGAGATCCCGGCCGCGGACGAGTCCCTGCCCCCCTACGCCGGTCCTGAGGAGCCGAACGCCCTCAGTGTGCTGATCCGCCGCGACTACGCGGTGGTGGAGCCGCAGCGGCTGCTCTCCCAGGCACAGCGCATCGCCGACGTCGACACCGACGAGGACCGCCCGGCGAACGTGCCGGTCGTCGGCACCAGCGTGCACGCGGCCCTCGGAGTGCTCTTCGGGGAGTACGAGCCGGACGAAATCGCCTCCCGGCACAAGGAGTTCGGCCTGGAGGAGGGCGACTCCACGCTGTGGGTGTCGGCCTCCGACGAGGTCCCCGAGCCCGGCGAATGGCTCACCGCCCCCTTCGAGCAGGCGCTTCCCGAGCGGATCGTGTGCCGGTTCGACGTCAGCTCGGTCTTCGACGAGGACGATCTGGGCGAAGGGCTGGAGGACCTCGACGAGGTGGAGCACTGAGGCCACCGGCCCGGGCGCGTACGAGGCCCCCTGCCGCAGGACGAGCAGATCCCGCGGCTGGGGGCCTCGGCACGAGCGCTCAGGGAGTGGGGGCGAGCAGCCCTTCCAGCAACGCCCGCAGCCGTGTCGTCCGCTCCTGCGTCGGGATCTCCGCCACCGCACGCGGCAGCGCCTGGTCCACGCCGTGCACCACGGACAGATGGCGCTCGCCGCGGCTGAAGGCGGTGTAGACCCACGGCCTGCTCAGGCCCTGGGCGGCATCCCCGGGCAGCACCACGACGGCCGCGGGCCAGCGCATCCCGGTCGCCTGGTGCGCGGTCATCGCCCAGCCGTGCCGCACCGCGGACTCGACCTGCTCCTTCGGAACGACCACCGGCGCGCCCGCACAGTCGAGGTGGAGCCCCTCGGTGTCCGCCGAGACCACGGTGCCCGGGCGGGTACGGCCGGGGGAGGGGACGTACGCGACGCGGTCGCCGGGGTCGAAGCCGCCGAACCGGCCCGGGCCCGGGTTCAGCCGCTGCTTCAGCGCCGCGTTGAGCGCCCGGGTGCCCGCCGAGCCACCGTGGCCCACCGTGATCACCTGGGTGTCGGCGGGCGGTACCCCGATGGCGCGCGGCACCGAGTCGGCGACGAGCTGCACCGTGCGGTGGACCGCCTCGCCGGCGTCGCGCACCGGCACGATGACGACTTCCTTGCCGGGCGCCTCCACCTGGCTCAGCTCGCCGATCCCGATGCCCGAGACCAGCTCCCCGATGGGGCCGGGGTCCGGGGTCCGCGAGGCGATCTGCGGGCAGACGCGGGCGGCGAGCAGATCACCGAACACCCGCCCGGCGCCCGCCGACGCGAGCAGTGCGGGGTCTCCGCTGAGGACCAGCCGCCCGCCGTCCGGCATCGACTCGACCAGCATCGCCGCGGTCTCGACGTCCAGCTGCGGAGCGTCCAGCACGACCAGCAGATCCAGGGCGAAGGCTCCGTCCTGGTCCCGCCCCGGGCCCTCCGTCCCCGCGAGCAGCCCGGAGACAGTGACCGCTCCGCCGAGCCGTCGGCTGCCGTCCTCGCTGTGGACCGCGACCACGGCCCGCAGCCCGAGCGCTGTCGCGGCCTCGGCGAGCCGGGCCGGCTCGGCCCGGGACGCCTCGCCGCCGGTGTGGGTCACCAGACCGCTCGCCGCCACCGCCCGGACCAGATCCGTCGGCTCGGCCGCCTCCCACCGGGCGTCGGCGCCGGCCTTGGCCAGCCGGGCCAGGCTGTCCGCGAGACTCTCCTCCGCCAGTGCGTACCGGTCGAGGCCGAGCAGCACCGGCACGGCCTGCTCCGCGGCCTCCTCGCCCGGCCCGGCCCCGGGCTCCGCCTCGCCGCCGTCCTCGCTCTCCTGCGGCACGCCGTCCTGGAACACCAGGACCGCGCCCTCGGCGATGACCTGCTGGAGGGCCTCGTCCGGGTCGGGCACGGACCGCTCGGCCAGCGCGCCGCGCACCGCCGAGGACTCCAGCGCGGTGTGCCCCAGCAGCGCGGCCCGCTCCAGCTGCCAGGTGACGAGGGCGGCCGTCCGCCGCTCGTCGCCCGGGCCGCACTCGGTGCCCAGCAGCGCCCGCGCGAACCCGTCGGCCTGCTCGGGCCGTACGCCGGACACCGACAGCAGCTGCCAGGGGTTGTCCCGCAGCGTCGCGGCGGCCTGCTCGCCGAGCGACTCCGCCACCTGAGCCGCGAGCGTCTCGGGCGCGCCGCCCTCGACGAGCAGGGCTCGCACCGCCTCCACCGTCTCGGGAGCCGCGGCCCGGCGGCCGGTCTGCAACCCCGGGATCTGCTGCCGGACAGGCTCGGTCGGACCGGGAGCGGGACGCCGCGGAGCCGTGGTGGCCGCGGACCCCTCGCCGGAACGGGGAGAGTCGAAGAACGCGCCGCTCGGCTTCTCGCCGCTCTCCACGGCACGGACGGCCGCGAGCAGATCGGCCGTCTGACCGCTCAGCTTGGTGCCGCTCCTGATGGGCCCCTCCTTCTCGGCCTTCCGCTGCTCGATGCGGCCCCGCAACTCCCGCTGTGCGGCGAGCTCGGCCTCGGCCTCGGACAGCTTGGCGGCCTCCTCGCCGTCGGCCGTGCCGGGGGCTCCGGTCCCGGCGGTACCCGGTGCGGGCTGCTCGTCCACGGCGGTCCCGGTCTCGGCGTCGCCGTCCGCGGGCGTGCTCTCCACCCCTCCGTCCGCGGTTTCGCCGTCCGCGGCGGTGCCGTCCGCGGCCGTCTCGGCGGCGCGGTCCTCGGCCGGGGGCCCGGCCTGCTCCTCAGCGGCTGTGGGGGGCTGCGGCCCCTCGGAAGGCGCGGTCACAGCGTGCTCCAGTCCTGGTCGGGATAGCGGTGCACGGGCGCCGACACATCGTCGAGCGCCTGGCAGATCTCGTCAGGAAGCGTAAGCGTCTCCACTGACAATGCGGCCGTGAGTTGCTGCGCGTTGCGCGCGCCGATGATCGGGGCGACCACTCCCGGCCGGTCCCTCACCCACGCGAGCGCCACCTGCAGCGCCGTGACCGCCAGACCGTCGGCCGCCGTCACGACCGCGTCCACGATGCTGTCCGCCGCCTCGTCGAGATACGGCTCGACGAACGGCGCCAACTGCTCCGACGCGCCACGGGAGTCCGCCGGGGTCGCATGCCGGTACTTCCCGGTCAGCACGCCCCGGCCGAGCGGTGACGAGGGCAGCAGTCCCACGCCCAGGTCGAGCGCCGCCGGCAGCACCTCCCGCTCGACCCCTCGCTGGAGCAGGGAGTACTCCATCTGCGTGCTCGCCAGACGGGTCCGCATGCCCGGCGCCGCCAGCTGCCAGGTCGCCGCCTTCGCCAGCTGCCAGCCGCAGAAGTTCGACACGCCCGCGTACCGTGCCCGCCCGCTGCTCACCGCGATGTCGAGCGCCTGAAGCGTCTCGTCGAGCGGGGTCTGCGGGTCGAACGCGTGGACCTGCCACAGGTCGACGTAGTCCGTGCCGAGCCGCTGGAGCGAGTCGTCCAGCGCGGCGAGCAGATGTCCGCGCGAGCCGTCGAAGCGGCGGTCCGGGTCAGGAATGCTCCCCGCCTTCGTCGCGATCACGAGATCACGCCGGGGCACGAGCCGTTCGACCAACTGCCCCAGCAGGTATTCGGCATCCCCGCCGCCGTACACATCGGCGGTGTCGACGAGCGTCCCGCCGGCCTCCCAGAACGCCTTCAACTGGTCGGCGGCGTCGTGCTCGTCGGTGTCCCGGCCCCAGGTGAGGGTGCCCAGCCCTATCCGGGACACGCGCAGGCCGGTGTGGCCGAGATGCCTCTGTTCCATGGGCGCTGAGATTACTGGCCATGGGCCCACCCTGAGAGAGCCTGTGGACAACCTCCCCCTGACGGATCGCGGGGACCCGCGCTAGAGTCCCCCGGAACAGAGACGTTACTGATCAGTAAGAGGGAGCGGTTATGCGGCTCGGCATCAACCTCGGCTACTGGGGCGCGGGGATGGACGGCGACAACCTCGCGGTCGCCAAGGAGGCCGACAGGCTCGGCTACGACGTCTGCTGGGCCGCCGAGGCGTACGGCTCCGACGCGCCCACGGTCCTCACCTGGGTCGCCGCCCAGACCGAGCGCATCGACGTCGGCTCCGCGATCATGCAGATCCCGGCTCGCCAGCCCGCCATGACGGCCATGACCGCGGCCACCCTCGACTCCCTCTCCGACGGCCGTTTCCGCCTCGGACTCGGCGTCTCGGGCCCCCAGGTCTCCGAGGGCTGGTACGGCGTGAAGTTCGACAAGCCGCTGGCCCGCACCCGTGAGTACGTCGAGATCGTCCGCCGGGCCATGTCCCGCGAGCGGTTGTCCTTCGAGGGTGAGCACTGGACCCTGCCGCTGCCCGACGGACCGGGCAAGCCGATCAAGCTCACGGTCCACCCCAAGCGCGAGCACATCCCGCTGTACATCGCCGCGATCGGCCCCAAGAACCTGGAGCAGACCGGTGAGATCGCGGACGGCGCTCTGCTGATCTTCCCCTCCGCCGACCACCTCGAGGAGACGGCCGTCCGCCATCTGCGCGCGGGCCGGGAGAAGGCCGGCAAGACGATGGAAGGCTTCGACGTCTGCCCGACCCTCCCGCTGGCGGTCGGCGACGACGTCAACGGCCTCGCCGACATGTTCCGTCCCTACACCGCGCTGTACGTCGGCGGCATGGGCAGCCGCAAGCAGAACTTCTACAATCAGCTCGCGCAGCGCATGGGCTACGAGAAGGAAGCCGCGGAGATCCAGGACAAGTACCTGTCCGGCGACAAGCAGGGCGCGGCCGCGGCCGTGCCGCACCAGCTGATCGACTCCACCACGCTGCTCGGCTCGGTGGAGCGGATCGCCGAGCGGATGCAGGCGTACAACGAGGCCGGCGTCACCACGCTCACCCTCGCACCGGCCGGCTTCACGCTCGACGAGCGGATCACCGCCCTCCGGGCGGGCACCGAGGCACTGGAGCGCGCTGGCCTCGCCTAGTCCCGCGGACCTCGCCCGGTCGCGGGGGCCTCGCCCGGTCCCTTTGCGGGACCCGGGGGCGGCGGAGAGGCTTGGGAGAGAAGTTCTGCGGCCGTGGTGGGGGCTCGGGGGTCTTCCCCGCCACGGCCGTCGTACACACAACGCCGAACAGGCCGCCGTGGTTACTCCCTCTTCTTGCGGTCCCGCATGTCCTCCGTTCGGCGCAGTTGCCCGACCCAGCTGTTGCCTCGCCTCCCGTACCGCATTTGACTCGTTCTGCGCGGACACCTTCAGGAGGTGGCAGTGATGCTCTCGGCTCGGAGCCTGTTCCAGGAAATCATCGACAACGACGACTCCTTCCAGCTCTTCTGCTCCATCGCGGCCAGCGGCGAGGCCCAGGGAGGCTGGGAGAACGCCCGAATCGCCGCGCTCGTGCCCGACAGCATGCGCGCCCTCGCGCCGAAGATCACCCGGCACGGCGCCGACGAGGACAAGCACGGCAGGATCTTCGAGGCCCTGCTGAAGAAGCGTGGGCTCGAACCCGTCCCCGTCCCGCCCGAGACCGACTACACGATGCTGCTCGAACAGCGGGGCATCGGCCTCACCCACGAGAAGCTGCGCCGCGACGAGGCCCTCACGGAGGAGGACATCGTCGTCTACCTCTCGCACAGCAGGGTCACCGAGCAGCGGGCGGCCGACCAGATGGACATGCTGGTCACATATTTCGGGGACCATCCGGAGTTCGGCAAGGCGATCCGGATGATCTGCGCCGACGAGGACAACCACCTGGCGTACTGCCACGAGGAACTGCTCCGCCTCGCCGCCGAGGGCCACGGCCGCACCATCCACGGCGTCCTGCGCGCGAGCGCCCTCGCCGAGATCGCGGTGTACCGCGATGTCAGCCTCGCCGTGATGGGACACATGGGGCGGCTGTTGCACTGGCCCCGGGCCAAGTCCGCCGCGCTCGCCGCGGGCATCCACGGCATGTACGCGTACGACCGGTTCGGCGGCTGGCACAAGATGGTCGGCCTGCGGATGCCGACACGGCGGGGCGCTCTCGACGGACCGCCCACCGCCGCGCCGGCCTACTGACAGCACCCGGCCCACCGAGAGCATCCGGTCCACGGAGAGCACAGCCGAGAGCATCCGGTCCACCGAGAGCATCAGGTCCGCCGAGAGCACAGGCCCCGCGAACGCACCCCCTCGTCGAGCGCCGCTACAGCCAGCCGCGGCGCTTGAACAGCCGGAACAGCCCGACGACCGCGCCCGCCATCAGGGCGATGACGGCCGGATACCCCCAGGTCCAGCCCAGCTCCGGCATGTGCTCGAAGTTCATGCCGTAGATGCCCGCGACCATGGTGGGCACCGCCGCCATCGCCGCCCAGGCCGAGATCTTCCGCATGTCGTCGTTCTGGCGCACGCTCGTCTGCGCGAGATGGGCCGCCAGCACGTCCGACAGCAGCCGGTCGAGCCCCTCCACCTGCTCGTTGGCCCGCGTCAGGTGATCGCTGACGTCCCGGAAGAAGGGCTGCGAGCGTTTCTCCACGAAGGGCACCCCGGCGCTCGCCAGCCGGGCCATGGGCGCCGCCAGTGGCGTGGCGGCCCGCCGGAACTCCAGCACCTGCCGCTTGAAGGTGTAGATCCGGGCCGCGGTCGGGGGAGAGCCGGCCGAGCCGGCCTCCTTGCCGGCCCCTTTGCCGGTCGGCGCGAAGACCTCGGCCTCCATCTCCTCCAGGTCCACCTGGAGTTCCGCCGCCACATCGATGTAGTGGTCGACGACGGCGTCGCTGATGGCGTACAGCACCGCGGTGGGCCCGTGCTTCAGCACGTCGGGATCGGCCTCCAGCCGCTGCCGCACGGCGTGCAGCGGGGCGCCCTCGCCGTGCCGGACCGTCACCACGAACGAGTCGCCGATGAAGATCATGAGCTCGCTGGTGTCGACGGAGTCGCTCTCCGGCTCGTAGACCACCGGCTTGAGGACCATGAACAGCGAGTCGTCGTACACCTCGAGCTTGGGCCGCTGATGGGCCTTCAGCGCGTCCTCCACCGCCAGCGGATGCAGACTGAACTCGCTGCTGACGAGGTCGAACTCCTCCTCCGTGGGCTCGTGCACGCCGATCCAGACAAATGCGTCCCCGATCGTCCGTGCCTCGTCCAGTGCGTCCGAGAAATCCTTGGGGCCCTCGGTGCGGCGCCCTTCCCGGTAGATGGCGCAGTCCACGATCACGGCGCGTATTCTTCCGTGCGATCCGCCCCGACGCACCCTCCGGCCCCGGTCCGCTCAGGGCAAGCCGTTCGGATCCTGCCGGGCTCACGTGCCATGGCACCCACTCCCCCGTAACCCTTCGGGCACGGGAGGTACCCGCACGCCGCGTTGTCCTCAGTCGGCATGGCTCCGCCGTGCCTCCTTGCCCCACAGCCTGCGGCGTGGGAGGGAACCCCACCTCCGCCCTGCGATCGCACGTGCCAGGCCTCGCCCACCGACCCGGCCCGATCCTCCCCACAGGCCCTAGGCTGGCGCTCATGGTCACGCTGATCCTCGTACGCCACGGCCGCTCCACCGCCAACACCGCTGGGGTGCTCGCCGGCTGGACCCCCGGCGTCCATCTCGACGAACGCGGCTCCGCGCAGGCGGCCGCGCTGCCCGCCCGTCTCGCCGACGTACCGCTCACCGCGGCCGTCAGCAGCCCTCTGGCACGCTGTGAGCAGACGCTCCGGCCGCTGCTGGACGCTCGCCCCGGTCTCGAGCTCCAGACCGACGAGCGGATCGGTGAGTGCCACTACGGGGACTGGTCGGGGCGCAAGCTCAAGGAGCTGGCCGACGAGCCGCTGATGGAGGTCGTGCAGCAGCATCCCTCGGCGGCGGCCTTTCCGGGCGGTGAGTCGATGCGGGCCATGCAGGCGCGGGCCGTCGACGCCGTGCGCGACTGGAACGCGCGTGTCGCCGAGGCGCACGGCGAGGACGCCACCTATGTGATGTGCTCTCACGGAGACATCATCAAGGCGCTGGTCGCGGACGCGCTCGGCATGCATCTCGATCTTTTCCAGCGGATCCATGTGGAACCGTGTTCCGTGACAGCGATCCGTTACACCCGTACCAGGCCGTTTCTTCTGCGTCTCGGTGACACAGGGGATTTGGACTCGCTGGCACCGCGCGGGAACGCCGGCGACGGGGCCGCGGTTGTAGGAGGCGGCGCGGGCGCCCCGTGATCGCCCGGCGCAGTAGGGTGGACGGGCTGAAAACCCGTGTGCCCGCGCACCGTCCGCCCACCCCGATCGTTCCCGAAATCTCGAGGGAGACAGAACGTGTCCCGTCAGGTGTTCCTCTACGACCCGCCGGACCGGTTCGTGGCCGGTACGGTCGGGCTGCCTGGACGCCGTACGTTCTTCCTGCAGGCCTCGGCCGCAGGGCGCACCACGAGCGTGGCCCTGGAGAAGACCCAGGTCGCCGCCCTCGCCGAGCGAATCGATGAGCTGCTCGACGAGGTCGTGCGCCGTACCGGGGGCAATGCGCCGGTGCCGGCCATGGCCCCCGCGGACGTCTCGGACACCGCGCCGCTGGACGCCCCCGTCGAGGAGGAGTTCCGGGTCGGCACGATGGCGCTCGCCTGGGACGGCGAGGAACAGCGCATGATCGTCGAGGCCCAGGCGCTGGTCGAACTGGACGCGGAGTCCGAGGAGGACCTCGCGGAGGCGGAGGAACGGCTGCTCCAGGACGAGGAGAACGGTCCGCCGATGCTGCGCGTACGGCTGACGGGGGCGCAGGCCAGGGCGTTCGCCAAGCGCGCGCTGGACGTGGTGAACGCCGGCCGGCCGCCGTGCCCGCTGTGCAGTCTGCCGCTCGACCCGGAGGGACACGTATGTCCGCGCCAGAACGGATACCGCCGCGGAGCGTGACCGCACTCGACCTGCTCACCAAGGGTGAGCTGACCGTGCGCGGCCGGGTCCGTGAGGCGTCCAACGCGGTGCTGTTCTGCTCCGTCTCCCACGAGGGCGAGACGGCGTCCTGCGTCTACAAGCCGGTCGCCGGCGAGCGGCCGCTGTGGGACTTCCCCGACGGCACGCTGGCGCAGCGCGAGGTGGCCGCCTACGAGATCTCCCAGGCGCTGGGATGGAATCTCGTACCGCCCACCGTCCTGCGGGACGGCCCGTACGGGCAGGGCATGGTCCAGCTCTGGATCGAGGCGGACCCCTCCGCCGCCCTGCTCGCGCTCCTCGAGGAGGATGAGCCGGGGGAGGGCTGGAAGGCGGTCGGCTTCGCCGACGTCGGCGAGGGGCGGACCGCGCTGCTGGTCCACGCGGACGACGAGCGGCTGCGACGCCTCGCGGTACTGGACGCGGTGATCAACAACGGCGACCGCAAGGGCGGACATCTGCTGCCCACGACCGACGGTGTGCTGTACGCGATCGACCACGGCGTCACGTTCAACGTGGACGACAAGCTGCGCACCCTGCTGTGGGGTTGGGCGGGTGAGCCGCTGGCGCCCGAGGCCCTGGAGGCCCTCACCGCCCTGCTGCCCGCCCTGGCCGACGGGGAGCCCCTGGTCACCCGGCTGGCGCAACTGCTCACGGCGGCGGAGGTCGATTCCGTACGGGCGAGGGTGGCGGCTCTGATCGCGTCGGGCAGTCACCCGGTGCCGTCGGGGGAGTGGCCCGCCATCCCGTGGCCGCCGGTCTGAGGTGCCGCCGGCGGCCTGCAGTCCGCCGCCGCGGTCCGCGGGGTCCTCAAGGACGTCGGAACCGGCCGATCTTCGCGATCCGGTTCGTATGTGGAACTCCCGTCCGGTTAGGCTCATGACATGCATGCCTGGCCCGCTTCTGAGGTCCCCGCCCTGCCCGGCAAGGGCCGCGACCTCCGGATCCACGACTCCACGACCAGCGGTTTGGTGACTCTCACCCCCGGTCCCGTCGCCCGTATCTACGTCTGCGGCATCACGCCGTACGACGCGACCCACATCGGTCACGCGGCGACCTACAACGCGTTCGACCTCGTTCAGCGCGTGTGGCTCGACACCAAGCGCCAGGTTCACTACGTCCAGAACGTCACCGACGTGGACGATCCTCTCCTGGAGCGCGCCGTCCGCGACGGGCAGGACTGGACCGAGCTCGCCGAGCGCGAGACCGCGCTGTTCCGTGAGGACATGACCGCCCTGCGGATGCTTCCGCCGCGCCACTACGTCGGAGCCGTCGAGGCGATACCGGGCATCGTCCCGCTCGTCGAGCGTCTGCGCGACGCGGGCGCCGCCTACGAACTCGAGGGCGACACCTACTTCTCGGTCGAGGCCGACCCGAACTTCGGTGAGGTCTCGCACCTCGACGCCGAAGCCATGCGGCTGCTCTCCGCGGAGCGCGGCGGCGACCCGGAGCGTCCCGGCAAGAAGAACCCGCTCGACCCGATGCTGTGGATGGCCGCCCGTGAGGGCGAGCCGAGTTGGGACGGCAAAAGCCTCGGCCGTGGCCGTCCCGGCTGGCACATCGAGTGCGTCGCCATCGCGCTCGACCACCTCGGCATGGGCTTCGACGTGCAGGGCGGCGGTTCCGATCTCGCCTTCCCGCACCACGAGATGGGCGCGTCCCACGCCCAGGCGCTCACCGGCGAACACCCCTTCGCCCAGGCCTATGTGCACGCCGGCATGGTGGCACTCGACGGCGAGAAGATGTCGAAGTCCAAGGGCAACCTGGTCTTCGTCTCCAAGCTGCGCCGCGACGGGGTCGACCCGGCGGCCATCCGGCTCGCCCTGCTCGCCCACCACTACCGCGCCGACTGGGAGTGGACCGACCAGGTCCTGCGGGACGCCGTGGAGCGGCTCGACCGCTGGCGCGCCGCCGTGTCCCGGCCCGACGGACCGTCCGCGGAAACGCTCGTCGAGGAGATCCGCGAGGCGCTCGCCGACGACCTGGACGCCCCCGCCGCGCTGAGGGCCGTCGACCGCTGGGCCGAGCGTCAGCGCGCGGAGGGCGGTACGGACGAGGGCGCGCCCGGGATTGTCTCCCGCACGGTCGACGCCCTGCTGGGCGTCGCGTTGTAGCACCGCACATCCGCCACATCGGTAACGTCCGCCCCACGGGCGCGCTCAGGTCCCCGACCTGAACGCGCCCGTCCGCATTTCACCGCGCTCCTGCGCCGTCGGGCCGCTCTGTGCTGAGGTGGAGGCCTCTGCAGAACACTTGTCGGAAGGACGCACGATGACCCGCTCCTTCGCACGAAGAAGAGTTCTCCGAACCGCAGCCGCGCTCGGCGGCGCGGCCCTCCTCAGCCCCCTCGCCGGCCCGGCCACGGCCGCCGAACACGCCGGCCGGCGGTGGCCCGAGACCTTCCCTCTGCCGAACGGCTTCCGTCCCGAGGGCATCACCATCGGGACCGGTCCGTATGCCTACGTCGGTTCCATCGCGACCGGTTCCGTCTACCGCGCCGACCTCGCCACCGGCCGCGGACGGGTCGTCAGCCAGGGCCTCGGCGCCGCGCATCCGGTGATCGGGCTCAAGATCGACCGGCGGGAGCGGCTGCTGTTCCTGTGCGGCGGTGTGAGCCGGGAGATCCGGATCGCCGACGCCCGCAGGGGGACGCTGCTCCGGACGTTCGGTGTCGGCTCGGAGGGCACCATGGTCAACGATGTGGTGCTCACGCCGGGGGCGGCCTACTTCACCGATTCCTTCAAGCCGAATCTCTACCGGCTCCCGCTCGGCCCGCGCGACGAGCCGGGCGACGCGATCACCACGGTGCCGCTCGGCGGTGACTGGGTGCAGGGTGCCGCGCTGACGGCCAACGGCATCTCCCGCACTCCGGACGGCCGGGCGCTGCTGATGGCCAATCAGGCGGTGGGCGGTGGCTCACTGATGCGTGTGGACCCCCGCACGGGCGTCGCGCGCCGCGTGGACCTCGGCGGGACCCCATTGCCCAACGCGGACGGGCTGTTGCTGCTCGGCCGCCTTCTCCATGTCGTACAGAACCGGCTGAACACGATCGCGGTGGTGAAGGTGAACGAGTCGGGGACCAGCGGCCGGGTGGTCGCCAGGATCACCGATCCGGACTTCAAGGTCCCCACGACCGCTGCTGTGTGGCGCGACCGGATCTATCTGCCCAACGCCCGCTTCGACGTGGCCCAGCCGACCCCGGACACCACGTACGACGTGGTCGCGGTGGACCGGGTCGGACGCTGAGCACAAAGCGCCGAGCACGCTGAGCACGCTGAGCACACTGTGACGCTCAGCCCACTGAGCACTGAGCACTGGGCACTGAACACGGCCGGGGCGGCGCTCGGTGAGCGCCGCCCCGGTCCCGTACCTGTGTCCGTCCCGCTGCCGCGGGTTGGGCCCTGCCCCGGCCCGCCGCCGGTCAGTCCTCCGAGGACTCCGGCTCGTCGCCGTCCGCGTCGGACTCGCCGGACGCCTCGCTCTCCGGCTCCGCGCGCGGAGGCTTCGGCGGTCGCGTACGCCCGCCCGGGTCGCGCAGGTAGGAACCGCTGTCGCCGCCCTCGGTCGCATGACCGGGACCGGCCGCCGGGCCGAGACCGCCCGGACCGCCGTCCCGTCGCCGCAGATACCGTTCGAATTCGCGGGCGATCGCCTCGCCGGACGCCTCGGGAAGCTCCGCGGTGTCCCGCGCCTCCTCAAGTGTCTGGACGTACTCCGCCACTTCACTGTCCTCGGCTGCCAGTTGGTCGACACCGAGCTGCCAGGCGCGGGCGTCCTCGGCCAGTTCACCGAGCGGGATGCGCAGACCGATCAGGTCCTCGAGGCGGTTGAGCAGGGCCAGCGTCGCCTTGGGGTTCGGCGGCTGCGACACGTAGTGCGGCACCGCGGCCCACAGGCTCACCGCCGGCACACCCGCGTGCGTGCACGCCTCCTGGAGGATGCCGACGATGCCGGTCGGTCCCTCGTACCTGGTCTCCTCCAGGTCCATGGTTCTGGCCAGGTCCGGGTCCGAGGTGATGCCGCTGACCGGCACCGGCCGGGTGTGCGGGGTGTCGCCGAGCAGCGCGCCCAGGATCACCACCATCTCGACGCCCAGCTCGTGGGCGAAGCCCAGGATCTCGTTGCAGAACGAGCGCCAGCGCATGGAGGGCTCGATGCCGCGGACCAGAACCAGGTCGCGCGGCTTGTCGCCGCCGATACGGACCACGGAGAGCCGGGTGGTGGGCCAGGTGATCTTCCGTACTCCGCCGTCCAGCCACACCGTGGGCCGGTTGACCTGGAAGTCGTAGTAGTCCTCGGCGTCGAGCGCCGCGAACACCTCGCCCTTCCATTCCCGGTCCAGATGTGCGACCGCGGTGGAGGCAGCGTCGCCGGCGTCGTTCCAGCCCTCGAACGCGGCCACCATGACCGGGTCGATCAGCTCGGGAACCGCCTCGAGCTCGATCACCCAGTGCCTCCTTCCGAAGTTCCCTTTCGTACGCCCCAACCTTACGGCTTACGAGGTCTCCGGCCGCAGCCCCCCGGCACGGGCGGGTGAACTTCGGCGCGGCGGGGCAACGGTTTGCCCGAAAGCGTGTCCGACCCCCGATTCATCCGAGCTGTGCCGAGAATTTTCGTCACGGGCCTGGACGGTGCCGCGCCGACGGCGCTATACATCGGATGACCACGAGAGGTCCGATGTTCTTCCCCGGGGGTGCGTGCATGAGTCAGACCGTCACGGAGTTCGAGGTTCACGACATCCGCTTTCCCACCTCGGAACAGCTCGACGGCTCCGACGCCATGAACCCGGACCCCGACTACTCCGCCGCCTATGTGGTGATGCGCTCCGAGGACGGGTCGGAAGGGCACGGATTCTGCTTCACCATCGGCCGCGGCAACGATGTCACCGCCGCCGCCATCGAAGCCCTGCGCCCGTACGTGATCGGGCGGCCCGCCCCCCGTACCGCCGCCGACCTGGCGGATCTGCACATCGAACTGACCCACGACTCCCAACTGCGCTGGCTCGGCCCCGAGAAGGGCGTGATGCACATGGCGGCCGGAGCGGTCGTCAACGCGGCCTGGGATCTGGCGGCCAGGACCGCGGGCCTGCCGGTCTGGGAGTTCCTCGCCTCGATGACACCCGAGGAGCTCGTCTCCCTCGTCGACTTCCGCTACATCACGGACGCCCTCACCCCCGGCGAGGCACTGGCCATCCTGCGCGCCGCCGAGCCCGGCCGCGCCGAACGGACCGCACGGCTGCGCCGCCAGGGCTACCCCGCGTACACCACCTCGCCCGGCTGGCTCGGCTACTCCGACGAGAAGCTCGTCCGCCTCGCCAAGGAAGCCGTCGCCGACGGCTTCGGCCAGATCAAGCTGAAGGTCGGCGGGGACCTGGAGGACGACATCCGGCGCATGAAGCTCGCACGCGCCGCCGTCGGCCCCTCCGTGCGCATCGCCGTGGACGCCAACCAGCGCTGGGACGTCGCGGACGCGGTCCGCTGGATGACGGCGCTCGCGCCCTACGAACCGCACTGGATCGAGGAACCCACCAGCCCCGACGACATCCTCGGCCACGCCGCCGTACGCGCCGGGCAGCCGGTCAAGGTCGCCACCGGTGAACACGTCGCCAACCGTGTGGTGTTCAAGCAGCTGCTCCAGGCCGGGGCCGTCGACTTCGTCCAGATCGACGCGGCACGCGTCGCCGGGGTGAACGAGAACCTGGCGATCCTGCTGCTCGCGGCCAAATACGGCGTCCCGGTCTGCCCGCACGCCGGCGGGGTGGGCCTGTGCGAACTCGTCCAGCACCTCGCGATGTTCGACTACGTCGCCGTCTCCGGCAGCTGGGAGGACCGCGTCATCGAGTACGTCGACCACCTCCACGAGCACTTCGCCGACCCCGCCGAGATCGACGCCGGACGCTATGTCGCACCCCGGGCCCCCGGGTTCTCCGCCCGCATGCTCCCGGAGTCCATGGCCGCCCACCGCTATCCCGAGGGGCCCGTCTGGCAGGCCCGCCGCACCACCGAGGAGGTCAACTCGTGACGGCCGTCAGGGACTTCGAAGGGTTCTGCGCTCTGGTGACCGGAGGGGCGTCGGGCATCGGCGCGGCCGTCACACGGCAACTGCTCGCCCGGGGCGCGCGGGTGGCCGTGCTCGACCGCGACCTCACCGGCATCCCCGGCGGCGCACTCGGCGTCACGGCGGACGTCACCGACGACGCGGCGGTGGGGGCTGCCGTCGACCGGGCGGTCGCCGAGTTCGGCGCCCTGCACACCCTCGTCCCCAACGCGGGCATCGGCGCCGTCGGCACGGTCGCCGACAACCCCGACGACGAGTGGCGGCGCGTCCTCGACATCAACCTGCTCGGCATGGTGCGCGTCGCCCGGCACGCCCTCCCGCATCTGCGCGCGGCCGCCGCCGAGCGCCCCGGCTGTGTCTCCGTCACGCACACCTGCTCCATCGCCGCCACCGCCGGCCTTCCCCAGCGGGCCCTCTACAGCGCCAGCAAGGGCGCGGTCCTCTCGCTCACCCTGGCCATGGCGGCCGATCACGTCCGTGAGGGCATCCGCGTGAACTGCGTGAACCCCGGCACCGCCGACACCCCCTGGATCGGCAGGCTTCTCGATCGCGCGGACGACCCGGCGGCGGAGCGCGCCGCCCTGGAGGCCCGTCAGCCCACCGGCCGGCTGGTCGCCGCCGACGAGGTGGCGGCCGCGATCGCCTATCTCGCGAGCCCCGCGGCGGCCGCCGTCACCGGCACGGCACTCGCCGTCGACGGCGGGATGCAGGGCCTGCGCCTGCGTCCCGCGACCTGAGCACCCAGCACACCGAGCACACCCGGCGGAACCCAGCACACCCAGCACCACCTGAGCCGACACCACCGAAGGACGGGACCCATGAGAGTGCGTACGACAAGTGCCGCGGCCTGCGCGGTGCTGCTGGCCGTGACGGCCCTCGCGGGCTGCAACCGGGACTCCGGCAACGGATCCGCGGACGGCAAGGTGGGCATCGATCTGCCGCGCAGCGACAGCGACTTCTGGAACTCCTACCAGCAGTACGTCGAGAAGGGCGTGAAGGCCGGCGAGGTCGACGCGCTGTCCCTGACCAACTCGCAGAACGACATCGGCAAACTCGTCGCCAATGTGCAGACGTTCACCGATCAGGGTGCCAAGGCCGTTGTGATGGCTCCTCAGGACACCGGCGCGATCGCCGAGTCGCTCCAGACCCTGGAGGAGAAGAAGATCCCGGTCGTCAGCGTCGACACCCGGCCCGACAAGGGCAACGTCTACATGGTGGTGCGGGCCGACAACCGGGCGTACGGCGAGAAGGCCTGCCAGTACCTCGGCGAGCAGCTGAAGGGCAAGGGCAAGGTCGTCGAGTTCCAGGGTGACCTGTCCTCGATCAACGGGCGCGACCGCTCCCAGGCGTTCAAGACCTGCATGGACACCAAGTTCCCCGGCATCAAGGTCTTCGAACTCGCCACCGACTGGAAGGGCGACGTCGCCTCCGCCAAGCTCCAGTCCACGCTGGCCGCGCACCCCGACATCAACGGCATCTACATGCAGGCCGGCGGTGTCTTCCTGCAGCCCACCCTCGCGCTCCTGGAGCAGAAGAAGCTGCTGAAGCCGCCGGGCACGCCGGGCCACATCACGATCATCTCCAACGACGGCATCCCGGAGGAGCTGGACGCCATCAAGGCCGGGAAGATCGACGCGACCGTCTCGCAACCCGCCGACCTGTACGCCAAGTACGCGCTCTTCTACGCCAAGGCCGCGCTGGACGGCAAGACCTTCAAGGAAGGCCCCACCGACCACGGCTCCAACATCATCAAGATCCCCAACGGCTTCGAGGACCAGCTCCCCGCCCCGCTGGTCACCAAGGACAACGTGGACGACCCGAAGCTGTGGGCCAACCAACTGGAGAAGACGAGCTAGTCATGCCACACGCCGCAAACGCGCCTCACTCCGCTCCCGCAACCGCCGCAGTGCACGCGGAAGGGATCGTCAAGCGCTTCGGGCCCACCGTCGCGCTCGACGGCGTACGGCTCACCGTCGCACCCGGGGAGTCCCACGCACTCGTCGGGCGCAACGGCGCGGGCAAGTCCACCCTCGTCAGCGTCCTCACCGGCCTGCACAAGCCCGACGCCGGCTCCGTCACCTTCGACGGCGAGCACGCCCCCGCCTTCGGGGACACGGCGGCCTGGCAGTCCAAGGTCGCCTGCGTCTACCAGAAGTCGATGGTCGTGCCCGACCTGACCGTCGCCGAGAATCTCTTCCTCAACCGGTTCGACACCGGCAGTCGCTTCATCAGCTGGCGGCAACTGCGACGGCGTGCCGAGGAGCTGCTCGCCGGGTACGGGGTCAGCGTCGACCCGATGACCCGGGCGAAGGATCTCGCCGTCGAGCAGCGGCAGTTCGTGGAGATCGCGCGAGCACTCTCCTTCGGCGCCCGGCTGATCATCCTTGACGAGCCGACAGCCCAGCTGGACGCCCGCGGCATCCAGCGGCTGTTCACCAAGCTGCGGGAACTCCAGAGCCAGGGAGTGGCGTTCCTGTTCATCTCCCACCATCTGCAGGAGGTGTACGAACTGTGCACCGCAGTCACCGTCTACCGCGACGCCCGCCATGTCGTCACCGCGCCGGTCGTCGGACTCACCAAGGACGACCTCGTCGCCGCGATGACCGGCGACTCCGTCAGCGGCACCTCGCAGTGGCATGCGTCCGTCGGGACCCTCCGCACCGAGGAGCCCGTGCTCCGCACCGAGGAGCCCGTGCTGCGTACCGAAGGGCTCACCCTGGAGGGCGAGTTCGAGCCGCTCGACCTCGAGGTGCGCCCCGGAGAAGTGCTCGGTCTGGCGGGCGCCGCGGCCAGCGGCAACACCGCGCTCGGCGAGATCCTCGTCGGCATGCGCAAGGCCGGCGCCGGGCGCATCACCGTACACGGCCGCGAGGTGAAGCCCGGCAGCGTGCCGCACGCGCTCGACGCCGGCATCGGCTACATCCCCGAGGACCGCCATCGCCAAGGGCTCGTCCTGGACCGCAGTGTCGCCGAGAACGCCACGCTCACCGTCACCGACCAGCTCGGCCCGTGGGGCACCGTACTGCCCTCTCGCACAAGAGAATTCGCCCAGTCCATGATCGCATCGCTCGACATCAAGACCCAGGGTCCGGAGCAGCCCGTCTCCGGGCTCTCCGGCGGCAATCAGCAGAAGGTGGTGGTGGCGAGGGCGCTGGCCCGCCGGCCGAGTGCCCTGGTCGCCCTGCGGCCCACCGCCGGCGTGGATGTGAAGTCCAAGGACGCGCTGCTCGGTGTGGTGCGCCGGGTGGCCGACGAAGGCAGCGCGGCCGTCATCATCTCGGACGAGCTGGACGATCTGCGGGTCTGCGACCGGGTGCTCGCCCTCTTCCACGGGCGGGTGGTCGCGACGTTCGGCAGCGGGTGGACGGACCGTGAACTGGTGGCCGCCATGGAAGGTGTGGGGGAGCAGGAATGACCGGGACGATACGGCCGCTCACGGCCGACGGGGTGAAGAGCGACAGTCCGGCGAGCCGGCTGCGGCTGATCCGGTGGAGCGACTTCTCGCTCGTGCCGGTGATCCTGGTGCTGATGGTGATCGGGTTCATCGTCTCGCCCGTCTTCCTCACCTCCAACAACCTCATCAGCGTCGTCCAGCAGTCCTCCGAACTGAGTCTGCTGGTGCTCGGCCAGGCACTGATCCTCATCTGCGGCCGGATGGACCTCTCTCTGGAGTCCACGATCGGCATCGCTCCGGTCGTCGCCATGTGGCTGGTGCTGCCGAGCGAGGGCGGACGCTTCCTGGGGCTGGAACTGCTGCCGGTCTGGACGGCGATCCCCGTCTGTCTGCTGGTGGGCATGGCGATCGGCGCGGTCAACGGCTTTCTGATGCTGAAGCTGAGGGTCAACGGCTTCATCGCCACCCTGGGCATGCTCACGATGCTCCGCGGCCTCCACATCGGCATCACCGAGGGCAAGTCGATCACCGATGTCCCGGAGTCGTTCCGCTACCTCGGCAAGACCGACTGGCTGGGCGCGCCCGCCGCGGTGTGGATCTGTCTGGCGCTGTTCGCGATCGGCGGTGCGGCGCTCGCCTATCTGCGTCACGGACGCGCGCTCTACGCGATCGGCGGCAACCCGGAGGCGGCCCGGGCGGCGGGTGTCCGGGTCGACCGGATCACCTGGATCGTGCTGGCGATCGGCGGTCTGCTGGCGGCCTTCGCGGGCATCCTCTACACCGGCCACTACGGCTCGGTCGCGGCCACCCAGGGCAACGGCTGGATCTTCCAGGTGTTCGCCGCGGCCGTGATCGGTGGCATCAGCCTCAAGGGCGGCCGCGGCACGCTCTTCGGGGCGCTCACCGGCGTACTGACGCTTCAGCTCGTCGTCAACGTCATGACGCTGGGCGGGGTGCCGGCGCTGTGGAACCAGTTCCTGAACGGCGCGATCATCATCGTCGCGCTGGTCATCTCCCGCTTCGCGAGCGGCGAGAAACAGGACTAGGACATCCGCCGGGCCGGCACGGAGATACGTTCGCCGGGTCGGCACGGAGATACGGTCCGGCTCCGTCCGGATCACCGGGCGGATCGATCGAAAGGCCGCCGGGCAGGGGTGACCTGCGGCAGGATCGAGCCGTGCCGACCGACCCGGAAGAGATCGACCTGAGCGAACACGAACTGCGGGAGATCGCGGGCTACGCGGCCGACTGCGCGCGCAGAACGCTGTCGATCTTCGAGCAGAGCCTGCCCGACGACACCCGTCCTCGTGAGGCCATCGACGCGGCACACGCCTTCGCCGCCGGCGGCCGGCGCACGGCCGCCCTGCGGCGGAGCGCGTGGGCGGCGTACCAGGCGGCGCGGGAAGCCGCCTCGCCGCCCGCTGCCGACGCGGCACGGGCGGCGAGCCATGCGGCGGCCGCCGCCTACCTGCATCCCAGGGCGAGCGCTCATCAGGTGAAGCACGTTCTCGGTGCGGCGGCGCACGCTGCGCGTGCGGAGGAGCCGGCGTTCGCCGACGACCGGCGGGTGAGCGCGGGGACTCTGGAATGGGCGCGCCATCACGCACCGGCAGCGGTCCCCGCGGTGCTCGGCCGGCTCCCCGCCGCGCCTCCCGGGGGAGGGCGCGTGGGGGAGTTCATCCGCGATCTCGACGCCGCTCTACGCGCCTGAGGGAGAACCAGGGGCCGTACGGACCTCTGTACGCACATCCTGCTGCGCGAAAGTCCCTGCTAGAGCGTCGAGCGGAGCCACTGCTCCACGCTCGCGATGTGCACGGTCGCCCACGAGCGGGCCGCCTCCGCGTCGCGGTCGCGGAGCGCGGAGAGAATCGCCCGGTGCTCGTGCAGCGTGCGGCTGACCGCGTCCTCCTGCGTCAGTCCGCGCCACACCCTGGCGCGTGTCGTCGGCCCGGACAGGCCGTCCAGCAGCGAGCAGAGCACGGAATTGCCCGAGGACTGCACGATGCACCGGTGGAACTCCAGGTCGGTGGTGACCAGTTCCTCGACGGAGGGCTCGGGCCCCAGCGCGTCCAGCTGTGCGCTCAGCCGGTCCAGTTCGCTCTCGTCGATGCGGCTCGCGGCCATCGCGGTGGCCGCGGGCTCCAGGATCCGGCGTACGGCGAGGAACTCCAGCACCGTGTCGTCGCGGTGGAAGTCCACCACGAAGCTCAGCGCCTCCAGCAGCAACTGCGGGTCCAGGCTGGTCACGTAGGTGCCGTCGCCCTGGCGCACGTCCAGGATGCGGATCAGCGACAGGGCGCGCACGGCCTCACGCAGCGAATTGCGGGACAGGCCGAGTTCGGCGGCGAGTTCGCTCTCCTTGGGAAGGCGGTCGCCGGGGCACAGCGCACCAGAGACGATCATCCCTTTGATCTTTTCGATCGCCTCGTCGGTGACTGCCACGACGGCCCCCTCGTCCCTGATTCATCGGATGTCTGAGCGTACAACGCGGGCGGCCCCGCGAGAGCCGCCCACGTCGGGAAAAGCGACCCGAGGTCAGCCCTTCCTGCCCAGTACGTCCTCGACCCCGGCGCGGATCTCGTCCGTCGCGAGGCCGCGGATCGTCAGCGTCGTACGGCGGCGCAGAACGTCGTCCGCCGTCTCGGCCCACTCCTGGTCGCGTGCGTAGGCGACCTGCGCCCAGATCTCGGGGGCGTCGGGGTGGATCCGCTCGGCGAGCGCCGGGTCGTCCTCGGCGAGCCGCGCGATGTCGAACGACAGCGAGCCGTAGTGCGTCGCGAGATGACGCGCGGTGTCCTCGGCGATCAGCGAGCCCGGGGTGTCGCCGCCGACGAGCAGCTGGTGGGCCACCGCGTTCGGGTTGGCGATGCCCGGCAGCGGCAGCTTCTTCGGCAGCCGCGAGATCGGCACCAGGCCGTCGTCGTACTCGCCCAGCGGGTGCCCGGGCAGGGCCGCCAGCTTGTTCATCACCGTACGGCCGATGTGGCGGAAGGTCGTCCACTTGCCGCCGGCCACCGACAGCATGCCGCCGCGTCCCTCGGTGACCACCGTCTCGCGCTTGGCCTTCGAGGTGTCGCCCGGACCGCCGGGGAGAACCCGCAGACCGGCGAAGGAGTAGGTGATCAGATCGCGGGACAGCTGCTGGTCGCGGATCGAGTACGCGGCCTCGTCCAGGATCTGGGCGGTGTCCTTCTCGTTGACCGCGACGTCCGCCGGGTCGCCGACGTACTCCTCGTCGGTGGTGCCGAGCAGCAGCATGTCCTCCCAGGGGAGGGCGAAGGTGATGCGGTACTTGTCGATCGGGGTCGCCAGCGCCGCCTTCCACGGCGAGGTGCGCTTCAGCACCAGGTGCGCGCCCTTGGAGAGCCGGATGGAAGGAGCCGCGTCCTGGTCCTCCATCCTGCGCAGGTGGTCCACCCACGGGCCGGTCGCGTTGAGCACCAGGCGCGCACTGATGCCGAACTCGGTGCCGTCGGTACGGTCCTTAAGCTCGGCACCGGTGACCCGGCCCTCGGTGAAGCGCAGTCCGGTGACCTCGGCGTGGTTGAGCACGGTGGCGCCCGACTGGACGGCCGCGCGGACCGTCATCAGCGCCATGCGCGAGTCGTTCATCTGGTCGTCGCCGTACACGGCCACGGCCTTGAGGTTCTCCGTGCGCAGCTCGGGCACGTCACGCTGCGCCCTGGCCGGGCCTATGACATGGCCGACGCCGTCACCGAACGCGGAGAGCGCGGAGTACGCGAACACTCCCGCGCCCAGCTTCGCCGCGCCGTGCGGTCCGCCCTTGTAGACCGGCAGATAGAAGGTGAGCGGGTTGGCCAGGTGGGGGGCCACCTGGCGGGAGACCGCACGGCGCTCGAAGTGGTTCTCCGCCACCAGCTTCACCGCGCCGGTCTGCAGATAGCGCAGACCGCCGTGGAGGAGCTTGGAGGAGGCGGAGGAGGTGGCGCCGGCGAAGTCGCCGGCGTCCACCAGAGCCACCCGCAGCCCGGATTGCGCGGCATGCCAGGCGGTGGAGATGCCCAGAATGCCGCCGCCGATCACCAGGAGGTCGTACGTCGCCTTGGAAAGGTGCTCCCGAGTCTCGGCACGGCCCGGCATGGAGCCGGCGGCCGGATGCGTCCCCGTGGCGGGTCCGCGCTGCAGGGTGGTCATGATTCTTACTCCTCGTCCTCGAGCCAGTCCATGGTCCGCTCGACGGCCTTGAGCCAGCTCTTGTACTCACGGTCCCGCTGGGGGGCGTCCATGCGGGGGGTCCACTCGGCGGCCCGGCGCCAGTTGGCGCGCAGAGCGTCGGTGTCGGGCCAGAAGCCGACGGCCAGGCCGGCGGCGTAGGCCGCGCCGAGGCAGGTCGTCTCGGCGACCATGGGGCGCACGACCGGTGCGTCCAGGAAGTCCGAGAGGGTCTGCATCAGCAGGTTGTTGGAGGTCATGCCGCCGTCGACCTTGAGCGCGGTCAGCTCGACGCCGGAGTCCTTGGTCATGGCGTCGCTGATCTCACGGGTCTGCCAGGCGGTGGCCTCGAGCACGGCGCGCGCGATGTGCGCCTTGGTGACATAGCGGGTGAGGCCGGCGATCACACCGCGGGCGTCGGGACGCCAGTACGGAGCGAACAGTCCGGAGAAGGCCGGCACGAAGTACGCGCCGCCGTTGTCCTCCACCGACAGGGCCAGCGTCTCGATCTCGGCCGCGGAGTTGATGAGGCCCATCTGGTCGCGCATCCACTGCACCAGCGAGCCGGTGACGGCGATGGAACCTTCGAGGGCGTAGACGGCCTTCTGGTCACCGATGCGGTAACCGACCGTCGTCAGCAGCCCGTTGTAGGAGTTGACGGGCGTCTCGCCGGTGTTCATCAGCATGAAGGTGCCGGTGCCGTACGTCGACTTGGCCTCGCCCTCGGCGAAACAGGTCTGGCCGAACAGGGCCGCCTGCTGGTCGCCGAGCGCGGAGGCGACCGGTACGCCGGCCAGGGCGCCGCCCTTGGCGCTGCCGTAGACCTCGGCGGAGGACCGGATCTCGGGCAGCACCGCGGCCGGGATCTCCATGGAGCTGAGGATCTTCTCGTCCCACTCCATGGTGTGCAGGTTCATCAGCATGGTGCGCGAGGCGTTGGTGACGTCCGTGACGTGCACACCGCCGTCGGTGCCGCCGGTGAGGTTCCAGATGACCCAGGAGTCCATGGTGCCGAAGAGGATGTCGCCGCGCTCGGCGCGCTCACGCAGGCCCTCGACGTTGTCCAGCAGCCAGCGGACCTTGGGGCCGGCGAAGTAGGAGGCCAGCGGCAGGCCCGTCTCACGGCGGAAGCGGTCCTGCCCGACGTTGCGGCCGAGCTCCTTGCAGAGCGCGTCGGTGCGGGTGTCCTGCCACACGAGGGCGTTGTGGACCGGCTCACCGGTGTTCTTGTCCCACAGCAGCGTGGTCTCGCGCTGGTTGGTGATGCCGATCGCCTTGACGTCGGCGGCGGTGATGCCGGCCTTCGCGACGGCTGCGTCCACCACTTCCTGCACATTGGTCCAGATCTCGGCGGCGTCGTGCTCCACCCAGCCCGGCTTCGGGAAGATCTGCTCGTGCTCCTTCTGGTCGACGGAGACGATGCGGCCGTCCTTGTCGAAGACGATGCAGCGGCTGGAGGTGGTGCCTTGATCGATGGCCGCGATGAACGGGCCGGTGGTGTGTGCGTCGGTCACGGAGTGCTCCTGCGAGGTCGAAGGGACGGCTTAGGCGAACGCGAGCTGGTAGATACCCGCTGCGAGGGCACCACCGGTCAGCGGGCCGACGACGGGGATCCAGGCGTAGCCCCAGTCCGAGCCGCCCTTGTTGGGCAGCGGCAGCAGGGCGTGCACGATGCGCGGGCCGAGGTCACGGGCCGGGTTGATGGCGTAGCCGGTCGGGCCGCCGAGCGAGAGGCCGATGGCGACGACGACGAAGGCGGTGATCAGCGCGCCGATCACACCGAGGCCCTTGCCGCTGTCGTTGAGGCCCTGCGTCAGGACGGCGAGCACCAGCACGGTGGTGCCGATGATCTCGGTCGCCAGGTTCTGCCACACCACGCGGACCTCGGGTCCGGTGGAGAAGACTCCGAGCACCGGGCCGGCCTTGGGCGCGGCCTTCTGGTCGACCAGGCCCTCTTCCTCGGGCTGGGCCGCGAGGATCTCCGGATCGGTGAGGTGGGCCTGGAACTGTCCGTAGTAGGCGATCCAGACCAGCGCGGCACCGACCATGGCACCGACCATCTGTCCGGCGAAGTAGACCGGGACGTTGCTCCAGTCCCCGTCCTTGATCGCGATACCGACCGTGACCGCCGGGTTGAGGTGGGCGCCGGAGAGCGTGCCCGTCATGTAGACCGCGGTCATGACCGCGAATCCCCACCCGAAGGTGATCGCCAGCCAGCCGGCGTTCTGCGCCTTCGAGCGCTTGAGTACGACGGCGGCGACCACACCGCCACCGAGCAGGATGAGTACGGCGGTACCTATGAGCTCGCCGATGAAGATGTCGGAGCTGGACACCCGCGACTCCTTTGTCCTTCGTCCAGGAAAGCGGACCCCGGGTCCCTCCGTGGTCCGCGCCCTCAGGTGAGAGCGTTTGTCGGCCCTGGCACTGCCACACTCTAACGCGTATTGCCGGTAGGTGTTCGACAATGCCGACCGATGAACGGCAGTTTTGCCCTCGGGTTAACAGCGCGTCAAGAGGTGGGTGGCCGAAAACCGTATCGTTACCGATGGTGCACCCAAAACGGTCAGAAACGCCCGGCGCCGAGATCGCGTGACACCGATCGGGCGCACTCCCGCACCGACGCGATCAGCTCGGACCGCACCTCGTCGCCCTTGCACAGCCGCTCCACGGCACCCGTGATGGCGATGGCCCCCACGGGCATCCGGCGGCGGTCGTGGATGGGGGCGGCGACCGAGGCGACGCCCTCCCAGGTCTCCTCCATGTCGGCCGCCCAGCCGCGCGCCCGGGTGTGGTCGAGCACCGACTCGAATCCGGCCAGGTCGGTGACGGTCCGCGGGGTGAAGGCCTTGCGGTCCACCTCCAGGGCCTCCGAGTGCGCCACGGGGTCGTACGCCGACAGCACCTTGCCCAGCGCGGTGGAGTGCAGCGGCTGCATGGCCCCCACCTCAAGGACCTGGCGGCTGTCGTCCGGCCGGAAGACGTGGTGGACGATCAGCACACCGTGCTGGTGCACCACACCGAGGTGGACGCTCTCGCCGCTGGAGCGGGCCAGGTCGTCCGTCCACACGAGGGCCCGGGCCCGCAACTCGTGGACATCGAGATAGCTGTTCCCGAGCCGCAGCAGCTCGGCCCCCAGTTGGTAGCGGCCGGACGCCGGGTCCTGCTCGACGAAACCCTCGGCCTGGAGGGTCCGGAGGATGCCGTGCGCGGTGCCCTTGGCCAGTTCCAGCGAGGAGGCGATGTCCGACAGGCCCAGTCGGCGTTCCCCGCCGGCGAGCAGTCGCAGCATCGCCGCCGCACGCTCGAGCGACTGGATATTCTTCGCCATCGCCTCGTGCCCTTCTTCACAGCGGTTCGACAATGCTGAACACTATCGGTCGATGCCGACCTTGGTGACCGCCGAGTGAGTATCTCGTGGCCGGCAGGGGTGCGGAAAGCCCCCGCGGCCCGACGAGTCCGTCCGCGTCGTGGGACGCTCCCGCCCCCACGGGGCACGCCCGGCTACTCTGAACACCGTGCGCCGTCCACCGGGGGCGCAAAGCCGACAGCCGTCGCATCCCAGGGAGCTCATCCATGGCCTCGTCGCCGACCCCTTCCGCTGACAGCCGGACCCGAATCGAAGCCCTCCGCGAGGCCCTGGCCACGCGCGTCGTCGTCGCGGACGGCGCGATGGGCACGATGCTCCAGGCCCAGGACCCGACGCTCGACGACTTCCAGGACCTCGAAGGCTGCAACGAGATCCTCAATGTGACGCGCCCGGACATCGTGCGCACCGTCCATTCGGCCTACTTCGAGGTGGGCGTCGACTGCGTCGAGACGAACACCTTCGGCGCGAACCTCGCCGCACTGGGCGAGTACGACATCCCCGAGCGGGTCTACGAGCTCTCCGAGTCCGGCGCCCGCATCGCGCGCGAGGTCGCCGACGAGTTCACCGCGTCCACCGGACAGCAGCGCTGGGTGCTCGGCTCCATGGGCCCCGGCACCAAGCTGCCGACGCTGGGCCACGCTCCCTACACGAAGCTGCGCGACGCCTACCAGCAGAATGCCGAGGGCATGATCGCCGGAGGCGCGGACGCCCTTCTGGTGGAGACGACCCAGGACCTGCTCCAGACGAAGGCCGCCGTCATCGGCGCCCGCCGGGCCCTGGACGCCACGGGCACGAACCTTCCCCTCATCTGCTCCGTCACGGTCGAGACGACCGGCACCATGCTCCTCGGTTCGGAGATCGGTGCCGCGCTGACCGCCCTGGAGCCGCTCGGCATCGACATGATCGGTCTGAACTGCGCCACCGGACCGGCCGAGATGAGCGAGCACCTGCGCTACCTCGCCCGCCACTCGCGTATCCCGCTCTCCTGCATGCCGAACGCTGGCCTCCCGGTCCTGGGCAAGAACGGCGCCCACTACCCCCTGTCGGCCGGTGAACTCGCCGACGCGCAGGAAACGTTCGTGCGCGAGTACGGCCTCTCCCTCGTCGGCGGCTGCTGCGGTACGACGCCGGAGCACCTGCGCCAGGTCGTCGAGCGCGTCCGCGACATCGCGCCGACCGACCGCAGCCCCCGCCCGGAGCCGGGCGCCGCCTCCCTCTACCAGACGGTGCCGTTCCGCCAGGACACCGCGTACATGGCGATCGGCGAGCGCACGAACGCCAACGGATCGAAGAAGTTCCGCGAGGCCATGCTGGACGCCCGCTGGGACGACTGCGTCGAGATGGCCCGCGACCAGATCCGCGAGGGCGCGCACATGCTGGACCTGTGCGTCGACTACGTCGGCCGCGACGGCGTCGCCGACATGGAGGAGCTGGCCGGCCGCTTCGCCACCGCCTCCACCCTGCCGATCGTGCTCGACTCCACCGAAGTCCCGGTCATCCGGGCCGGACTGGAGAAGCTCGGCGGCCGCGCGGTCATCAACTCCGTCAACTACGAGGACGGCGACGGACCGGAGTCGCGCTTCGCGAAGGTCACCGCGCTGGCGCGGGAGCACGGCGCCGCCCTCATCGCCCTCACCATCGACGAGGAGGGCCAGGCCCGCACCGTCGAGCACAAGGTCGCCATCGCCGAGCGGCTCATCGACGACCTCACGGGGAACTGGGGCATCCACGAGTCGGACATCCTCATCGACACCCTGACGTTCACCATCTGCACCGGTCAGGAGGAGTCCCGCGGGGACGGCATCGCCACCATCGAGGCCATCCGCGAACTCAAGCGCCGGCGCCCTGACGTACAGACCACGCTGGGCCTGTCCAACATCTCCTTCGGCCTCAACCCGGCCGCCCGGATCCTGCTGAACTCCGTCTTCCTCGACGAGTGCGTCAAGGCGGGCCTGGACTCGGCGATCGTGCACGCGTCGAAGATCCTGCCCATCGCGCGCTTCGACGACGAGCAGGTGCGGACCGCCCTCGACTTGATCTACGACCGCCGCGCCGAGGGCTACGACCCGCTGCAGAAGCTGATGGCCCTCTTCGAGGGCGTCGACACCAAGTCGATGAAGGCGGGCAAGACCGAGGAACTGCTCGCGCTGCCGCTGGACGAGCGGCTCAAGCGGCGCATCATCGACGGCGAGAAGAACGGCCTGGACGCGGACCTCGACGAGGCGCTCCGGGACCGGCCCGCGCTGGACATCGTGAACGACACGCTGCTGGAGGGCATGAAGGTCGTCGGTGAACTCTTCGGCTCCGGACAGATGCAGCTGCCGTTCGTGCTCCAGTCCGCCGAGGTCATGAAGAACGCCGTCGCCTACCTCGAACCCCACATGGAGAAGACGGACGACGACGGCAAGGGCACCATCGTGCTGGCCACCGTCCGCGGCGACGTCCACGACATCGGCAAGAACCTCGTCGACATCATCCTGACCAACAACGGCTACAACGTCGTCAACCTCGGTATCAAGCAGCCGGTCGCGGCGATCCTGGATGCGGCGGAGGAGCACCGGGCCGATGTCATCGGCATGTCCGGCCTGCTGGTGAAGTCCACGGTGATCATGAAGGAGAACCTGGAGGAGCTCAACCAGCGCAAGATGGCCGCCGACTACCCGGTCATCCTCGGTGGCGCGGCCCTGACCCGGGCCTACGTCGAACAGGACCTCCACGAGATCTACGAGGGCGAAGTCCGCTACGCCCGCGACGCGTTCGAGGGCCTGCGGCTGATGGACGCCCTCATCGCGGTCAAGCGCGGTGTCCCCGGCGCCACCCTCCCGGACCTCAAGCAGCGCCGTGTCCGGGCCACCACGAACGCCGTCGTCGAGGACCGCCCCGAGGAAGGGGCCGTACGCTCCGACGTCGCCGTCGACAACCCGGTCCCCGAACCGCCGTTCTGGGGCACGCGGGTGATCAAGGGCATCCAGCTGAAGGAGTACGCGTCCTGGCTGGACGAGGGTGCGCTCTTCAAGGGCCAGTGGGGCCTGAAGGAGGCGCGCGCCGGTGACGGCCCCTCGTACCAGGAGCTGGTGGAGAGCGAGGGCCGGCCGCGGCTGCGGGGCTGGCTGGACCAGCTGCACACCCGCAACCTGCTGGAGGCGGCCGTGGTCTACGGCTACTTCCCCTGCGTCTCCAAGGGTGACGACCTGATCCTGCTGAACGAGGACGGCTCGGAGCGCACCCGATTCTCCTTCCCCCGCCAGCGCCGGGGCCGCCGCCTGTGTCTCGCGGACTTCTTCCGCCCGGAGGAGTCCGGCGAGCGGGACGTCGTCGGGCTCCAGGTCGTCACCGTCGGATCGCGGATCGGTGAGGCGACGGCGGAGCTCTTCGAGTCGGACTCCTACCGCGACTACCTGGAGCTGCACGGACTGTCCGTCCAGCTCGCGGAGGCGCTGGCGGAGTACTGGCACGCCCGGGTCCGCACCGAGCTCGGCTTCGGCGGTGAGGACCCGGCGGAGGTGGAGGACATGTTCGCGCTGAAGTACCGCGGCGCGCGGTTCTCGCTCGGTTACGGGGCGTGCCCGGATCTGGAGGACCGGGCGAAGATCGCCCAGCTGCTGGAGCCCGAGCGCATCGGCGTCGAGCTCTCCGAGGAGTTTCAGCTCCACCCGGAGCAGTCCACGGACGCCATCGTCATCCATCACCCGGAGGCGAAGTACTTCAACGCGCGATAGAAGTCGCGCAGCACTTCACCGCGCGTTGGATGTTCCTTTCGCGCATGTTCGCCGGACGAGCCGTACACTGGTCGGTCCAGTGCAGGCCGGTCGTCTCTCCCCGCGGGAATTGCCGCAGGGAAAGGTGGCCGGCCTTCTCGTCCCTCACGGAGGTGTGCCGATGACCAGCACGGTCCCCGCGTCCTTGACCCGTACGGCGGAAGGCTCTGCCCTTCAGGCCGTTCTCCTCGACATGGACGGCACCCTCGTGGACACCGAAGGCTTCTGGTGGGACGCGGAGGTGGAGGTCTTCGCGGATCTCGGTCACGAGCTCGACGAGGCATGGCGGGACGTGGTGGTCGGCGGCCCCATGACGCGCAGCGCCGGCTACCTCATCGAGGCGACGGGCGCCGACATCACCATGGCCGAGCTGACCGTGCTGCTGAACGACCGCTTCGAGTCCCGTATCGGCCGGGGTGTGCCGCTCATGCCGGGCGCGGAGCGCCTGCTCGCCGAGCTGGCGACCCAAGGGGTGCCCACCGCGCTGGTCTCCGCCTCGCACCGGCGGATCATCGACCGCGTGCTGGCCTCCCTCGGTCCGAAGAACTTCGCGCTCTCCGTCGCCGGTGACGAGGTCCCGCGGACCAAGCCGCACCCCGACCCGTACCTGCTGGCCGCCCGCGGCCTCGGCGCGGAGCCCGCGAGATGCGCCGTCATCGAGGACACCGCGACCGGTGTGGCCTCCGCGGAGGCGGCCGGCTGCCGAGTGGTCGCCGTACCGTCCGTGGCCCCCATCCCGCCCGCCGTGGGCAGGGTCGTCGTCCGCTCGCTCGAAGAAGTGGACCTTGGTTTTCTGCGCACGCTCATCACCACAATGAACTGATACGTGTACTGTCCGTGTTTCTTGAAGTGCCTCGGAGTTTTCCTGAATGCAGAGGAAACTCCGAGCGGCGGAGGGCGGGGTTTTCGGTGATCGCTCCGGTTCTTTTCCGGAGCGGCCCAATGGAGTCCGCCACGTGACGTTTGTCACTGTGCGTGCCCTGGATCGGGCGGTTCCGGACCCCCTGACAACCCCGCGACACCGGTCCGGCTGTGCCCTTGTGTCCGTATTGGTGGAGTGGTGTACCAAACATTCCGTGGCGTGACCATCCACTCACAGGCATAACCGATCACGCAGTGAATACGGCCCAACTCGGGCCCGGTCAAGCTTTCGTGGCGTTGCCGACTAATCTCTTCGCGAGAACTTCGCCGTAACCCCGATGCGCCCCGGCGGTCGCACAACCGCCGCGAACACAGGGCTGATCGTCCTGTTTCCCGGACCGTTCGAAACCGCCCCGACCGGGCGGCAGCGGCGGAGTCTCCCGTACACACCGCTGTATCCCAGTGCCGGATGAGGGAGAACGTCCAGGATGAACCGCAAGACTTTGGTGCTGCCGGCCTTGGCCGGCTTGCTCGCGCCCGTGCTCGTCGCCTGCGGCAGCACGGAGGGCGGCTCCGGTGGCGGCGACGCCATCGTCGTCGGCACCACGGACCAGTTCATCGCCACCGAGGACGCTCCTGCCCCGCTCGACCCGGCCTACGCCTACGACACCGGCGCCTGGAACGTGCTGCGCCAGACCGTCCAGACGCTGATGCACGCCCCGCGCGGCGGCGGCGAGCCCGTGCCGGACGCCGCCCAGTCGTGTTCCTTCACCGACAACGCGAGCGAGAGCTACCGCTGCAAGCTGCGCGACGGCCTCACGTTCGCCGACGGCACCGACGTCACCGCCGAGGACGTGAAGTTCTCCATCCAGCGTGTGCTCGAGATCGACACCGACAACGGCACCGCGGCCCTGCTGGACAACATCGACACCATCGAGACCAACGGTGACGACGAGATCGTCTTCCACCTGGCGACGCCGGACGCGACCTTCCCGTTCAAGCTCTCCACGCCGGCCGCGGCGATCATCAGCAAGAAGAACTACGAGGCCAAGAAGCTTCGCGAGGGCTTCCAGGTCGACGGTTCCGGGCCGTACACGATGAAGACCGAGACCGAGGGTGACAAGATCACCAAGGTCGTCTTCAGCAAGAACGAGTCGTACAAGGGCGACATCAAGCTGCACAACGACAAGGTCGAGCTGCGGCTGTTCCCCGATGCCGAGGCGATGGGCAAGGCCCTGGAAGCCGGCGACATCGACGTGATGACCCGCGAGATGGCCCCGGACCAGATCAAGGAGATGACGGACAGCCCGAAGGAGGGCATCGAGCTCACCGAGATGCCCGGGCTCTCCATCCGCTACCTCGCCTTCAACACCAACGATCCGTCGGTGAAGGACAAGGCGGTCCGCCAGGCCATGGCCGCCGTCGTCGACCGCGGCCAGATCGCCGGCCAGGTCTACGGCGCCACCGCCGAGCCGCTCTACTCGCTCATCCCGAAGAGCATCGGCGCGCACACCAACTCGTTCTACAACAAGTACGGCGAGCCGAGCCGTGCGAAGGCCTCCGAGATCCTGGACGAGGCCGGCATCAAGACCCCGGTGAAGCTCAAGCTCCACTACACGACCGACCACTACGGTGCGGGCACCGCCAAGGAGTTCGAGGTCCTCCGTGACCAGCTGAACGGCAGCAAGCTGTTCTCGGTCAGCATCGAGGGCACCGAGTGGAGCAAGTTCCGCCCCGCCCAGAAGCGCGGTGACTACCCCGTCTACGGCCTCGGCTGGTTCCCCGACTTCCCGGACCCGGACAACTACATCGCGCCGTTCCTCGACAAGGGCAACTTCCTCAACAGCCCGTACGTGAGCACCGTGGCCCGCAGCCTCATCCCGCAGTCGCGCCGCGAGGCCGACCGCACCGCCGCCTCCACCGCCTTCGACAAGATCCAGGACATCGTCGCCGACGACGTGCCCGTGCTGCCGCTGTGGCAGGGCAAGCAGTACGTCGCCGCCCGCACCGGCGTGACCGGTGTGGAGAGCCTGCTCAACGCCAGCTCCGACATGCAGCTCTGGGAGCTCGGCCGGGGCAGCGGCTCCTGACCCCCGCGGTATCCGGTGGAAACGAAAGGCGGCGGGCATCTGCCCGCCGCCTTTCGCATGTCCTGCCCCGCCCGGTCGGGTACGCGTCTCGACCGCGGTGCGCGCCCTACTGCGCCCCGGGCCGCACCAGACCGCTCTCGTACGCATAGACCGCGGCCTGCACCCGGTCGCGCAGGCTCAGCTTGGTGAGCACATGGCCCACATGCGTCTTGACCGTGGTCTCGCTCACGAACAGGTCTGCCGCGATCTCCGCGTTGGACAGGCCCCGCGCGACCAGCTTGAGGACCTCCACCTCGCGCTCGGTCAGCGTGTGCAGGGTGTCCGGCACGGCCTCCTCGCCGGAGGGGAGATGGTCCGCGTACTTGTCGAGAAGCCTGCGGGTGATGCTCGGCGCCAGCATCGCCTCGCCCGCCGCGACCACCCGGATCGCCTGCACCAGCTCATTGGCGGGCGCGTCCTTCAGCAGGAAGCCGCTGGCGCCGGCCCGCAGCGCCTCCACCACGTACTCGTCGAGGTCGAAGGTGGTCAGCACGAGCACCTTCGCCGGGCCGTCCCGCCCGGGGCCGGTGACCTGCCGGGTCGCCTCGACCCCGTCCATCCGGGGCATCCGGATGTCCATCAGGACGACATCGGGCTGAAGCGCCCGCACCTGGTCGAGCGCCTGAAGACCGTCCCCGGCCTCGCCGACGACCGCGATGTCCTGCTCGGCCTCCAGGATCATCCGGAAACCGGTACGCAGCAGCGGCTGGTCGTCGACCAGCAGGACGCGGATAGCCACGGGAACTCCTCTACATTCGGTCCGGGCCCATTCTGCCCTGACCATCCTCCGGCGAGACGGCCGGGGAAATGCTCAGCGGATATACCGGGGGAGTGCCGCCGAATTCCGGACACACCGCCTGGTGGTCGCACCAGCCGCACAGCTTCGTCGGCCGCGGCCGCCAGTCGCCCGTCTCCGTCGCCAGCCTGATCGCCTCCCACAGCGCCAGCAGCTTGCGCTCCATGCGCTCCAGATCCGCCGGGACCGGGTCGTAGGTGAGGACGTCACCACTGCCGAGGTACACCAGCTGGAGCCGGCGGGGGACCACCTGCTTCAGCCGCCAGATCACCAGGGCGTAGAACTTCATCTGGAACAGCGCGCCCTCGCTGTACTCCGGGCGCGGGGCCTTGCCCGTCTTGTAGTCCACGATCCGCACCTCGCCGGTGGGCGCGACGTCCACGCGGTCGATGACACCGCGCAGCCGCAGCCCCGAATCCAACTCGGTCTCGACGAACATCTCCCGCTCGGCAGGCTCCAGCCGCGTCGGGTCCTCCAGCGAGAACCACCGCTCCACCAGCGCCTCGGCCTCGCCCAGCCAGCGCGACAGCTGCTCGCCGCCCTCATCCGCGTCGAACAGCTCGCTGAGCTCCGGCCGGTTCTCCAGGAGCCGGTCCCACTGGCCCGGGATCAGGGCCTTCGCGTGCGGAGCGGTGCGCTCCGCGGCGGGTGCGTCGAAAAGCCGCTCCAGGACCGCGTGGACCAGGGTGCCCCGCGTGGCCGCCTCGCTCGGCTTCTCGGGCAGCCTGTCGATCACCCGGAACCGGTACAGCAGGGGACACTGCATGAAGTCGCTCGCCCGCGAGGGCGACAGCGACGCGGGCTGCCGGGCCGGCATCGGCTCCTGACTCGTACTCATGACGCAGACCCTACGACCCGCCACTGACAGCGAGCGCAATACCATCGACCTCAGACCCTGAGCACTGCATGATCGAACGAACGATGCATCGGCAATCCCGCGACGAAGGGAACACGTGAACGAGGACGACACGGGCGGCGAGCGCGGCCGCGCCCGGACGGACGGCGGGGGAGCCGGACCCGGTGGCGGGAAGCGGAAGCGCTCCGACGGCCCGGGCGGCGGAATCCTGATGGGCCGTCCCTTTGGTGTGCCGGTCTACGTCGCGCCCAGCTGGTTCATCGTGGCCGCCCTCATCACCTGGGTGTTCGGCGGCCAGCTCGACCGCGTGCTGCCCGAGCTCGGCGGCTTCCGCTATCTGGTCTCGCTCTTCTTCGCGGTCGCTTTCTACGCCTCCGTGCTCGTGCACGAACTGGCGCACACCGTCGCGGCACTGCGGTTCAAGCTGCCGGTGCGCCGGATCCAGCTCCAGTTCTTCGGCGGGGTGTCGGAGATCGAGAAGGAATCGGAGACGCCGGGCCGGGAGTTCATCCTCGCCTTCGTCGGACCGCTGCTCTCCCTGGTCCTGGCGGCCGTCTTCTACCTGGGCATGCTCGCCGTCGACCCGGGCACGGTCCCCGGCGTCCTGCTCGCCGGGCTGATGGTCTCCAACCTGATCGTCGCCGCTTTCAATCTGCTGCCCGGACTGCCGCTGGACGGCGGGCGGATGCTGCGGGCCGTCGTCTGGAAGATCACCGGCAAGCCGATGACCGGCACCATCGCGGCCGCCTGGGTCGGCCGGGCGCTGGCCGTCGCCGTCCTCATCGGCCTCCCCCTGCTGACCCACACCGGCGCCCTCGGCAATGCCACCGAGGACATCGGCGGCATGGAGACCGTCACCGACGCCCTCCTGGCGGCGATCCTCGCGGCGATCATCTGGACCGGTGCCGGCAACAGCCTGCGCATGGCGCGGCTGCGAGAGCACCTGCCGGAGCTGGAGGCGCGCACCCTGACCAGGCGGGCCGTGCCGGTGGAGTCCACCACTCCGCTCTCCGAGGCGCTGCGCCGGGCCAACGAGGCCGGTGCCCGCGCCCTGGTGGTCGTGGACGGTCACGGCGACCCGACCGGCCTGGTGCGGGAGGCCGCGATCGTGGGCGTCCCCGAGCACCGCCGGCCCTGGGTCGCGGTCAGCGGACTGGCGCAGGACCTCACGGAGGGCATGCGGGTCCCCGCCGAACTGGCCGGCGAGGCACTCCTGGACCGCCTGCGCGCGACCCCCGCCACCGAGTACCTGGTGGTGGAGAGGAGCGGCGAGATCTACGGCGTCCTGTCCACGGCGGACGTGGAGCGCGCCTTCGTCGCCGCGATGGCCCGCCCCCAGGGCTGAGGGCTGTCCCGTCATCCCCGGCGGGCGCACGACGACAGCTACGGCACCTCGCTGCGTTGTCGGATCGCCCGAACACGCCCGGTGCGAGGACGACCCTCCGCCTCGCGATGCACCGCGTCCGGTGCCGCGCGGTGATCCACCGGGGACGACGGACGGCCCGGCCCTCAAGGCGTGTGGATCCTGCCGGACCGAGCCACGCGAAGTCCCTGGACCCGGCCCCTCGCGCGACGGACTCGGTCCGGCCACCCCCGGGGTCCGTCAGTGCTCCCAGGGGACCTGTCGATCATGCGGCGACGGCCCGGCAGCCCGCCCCCGCCGTGGTCCCCGGGCGCCGTCGGGGCCGGTAGGCTGGTCACATGTCCGAACCGACCGGTGCCGCCCGCCGACGCGGGCCCTTCAAGGTCGGGGACCAGGTCCAGCTCACCGACCCCAAGGGACGCCACTACACGTTCACGCTCGAAGCCGGGAAGAACTTCCACACCCACAAGGGGTCCTTCCCGCACGACGAGCTGATCGGCGCTCCTGAGGGCAGTGTTGTCCGTACCACGGGAAACGTCGCCTACCTCGCGCTGCGCCCCCTGCTCCCCGACTACGTCCTGTCCATGCCCCGCGGCGCCGCCGTGGTCTACCCCAAGGACGCGGGGCAGATCCTGGCCTTCGCCGACATCTTCGCCGGCGCGCGCGTCGTCGAGGCCGGGGTGGGCTCCGGCTCGCTCAGCGCCTTCCTGCTGCGCGCCATCGGCGACCACGGCATGCTGCACTCCTACGAGCGCCGCGAGGACTTCGCCGAGATCGCCCAGCAGAACGTGGAGCGCTACTTCGGTGGTCCGCACCCCGCCTGGCAGCTCACCGTGGGCGACCTCCAGGACAATCTGACCGACGCCGACGTCGACCGCGTCATCCTGGACATGCTCGCCCCCTGGGAGTGCTTGGAGGCCGTCTCCAAGGCGCTCGTCCCGGGCGGCATCCTGTGTTGCTACGTGGCGACCACCACGCAGCTCGCGCGGACGGTGGAGTCCATCCGCGAGATCGGGTGCTTCGCCGAGCCGCAGCCCTGGGAGTCCATGATCCGCAACTGGCACGTCGAGGGTCTGGCCGTCCGCCCGGACCACCGGATGATCGGCCACACCGGCTTCCTGGTCACCGCGCGCCGCCTGGCCGACGGTGTCGAGCCCCCGATGCGCCGCCGCCGGCCCGCCAAGGGCGCGTACGGCGAGGACTACGAGGGTCCCAACAAGGGCTGAGGCTCCGGCCGGCCGGGCACTCACGGAGTGCCGGTTCCCGTACAACGTCAGGACGCCGTCGCCGAGTTCCCGATCGCATTCGGGAACTCGGCGGCGGCGTCTTCGCGTTGCCGCCCCCGTTCCCGCACGATTTCTCGACCTGCGCGGCACGACCCCGCTGTTCCGCGCCACTGTGACGTATGGCACGATGCAGACCTCCCTCTCCCGCCGCCGACCCCTGGCCGGCTCCGCAGTCACAGGAGACTTCACGCGTGCAGACCTCCGCGGTCCCGGACCTCGCGCACACCCATGCCCGGCCGGTGCACTGGCTGGCCACCGCGACCGCGATGGCCGCGGTCGTCGCGGCCGCCGGACTTCTCCAGCCGAGGGCGGCGACCGCCTCGCAGCCGGGGCCCGGGACGAGCTCGGGCACCGCAGTGGCCGCCGCTCCGGCGCCCGATCCGGCCGCGGTCGAGCTCCCGCTGCAATGCGGCTCCGTGCAGCCCCTGGTGACCGCGCGCGCCTCCGGTGACCTGGACGGCGACGGCAATCCCGAGACCGTGGTGGCGGCCCGCTGCGACGCGGGCTCCGGCACCCCGCCGAGCGGTGTCTACGTCCTGGCCGGGGCCAGGGGCGCGGGCCCCCGGGTGGTGGCCACGCTCGTGGAGCCCGCGCAGAAGCTCAGCGTGGGGGACTTCGCCGTGCGTGACGGGGCGATCACGGCCACCCTGCTCGGCTACTCCTCGCCGGACGTGCCGAGCTGCTGCCCCGACGTGCAGGAGAAGGTCAAGTGGCAGTGGCAGGGCGGTAAGTTCGTTCGCTTCGCGCAGAATCCGGCAGCGGGTGTGTGATCCGGCACGCTGAGTGTCCGTCGCCGAGCAGCCGGTGGATGATCCGTCACGGTGCGTCGGGGCCGTAGACCTCGACCCTGTCCGAAACGCGGCGTACATGGATGCAGTCGCCCGGGCATTCCTTGGCGGAGTCCACGACATCGTTCAGCAGCGGCAGCGGTACGGGGGTTGTGGCGCCCGGGTTCTGCAGCAGTTCGTCGTCCCCGCTCTTCACATAGGCGAGCCCGTCGATGTCGAGCTCGAAGACCTCCGGCGCGTACTGCGCGCAGATCCCGTCCCCGGTGCAGAGGTCCTGGTCGATCCAGACCTCCAGGGCGTCTGCGGTGCCTTCGGGCGGAGCCTCGTGCTGCACGGTCATTTCTCCTGCCGTTTCCTTCGTCGGGTGTAGCAAAGTGAAGCAAGTCGCGCCAGCCCTGACGGGTGTTGAACAGTTCGACGATACCTCCGGCCGCTTTCCGATGTTGATGGGTGGGTATTCACCTGGCGTGAGGGAGAGCGCAAGGGTGAAGATCGGACACGCCCCTACCGTCTTTGTGATCTAGGGGTTTCAATCACCACCCGCCCAGGTAGGGTCAGGAAGCGTCCAGCTCCCCTTGGAGGAGGTGAGGACCGTGGCAGCCCACGACGACGACATCAACCGCGGCATCCGGCCCGGACGAGGGTCTGAGGACCCCGCCGGCCAGGTTGCCTATCTCGAGCAGGAAATCGCCGTCCTGCGCCGCAAGCTCGCCGACTCTCCGCGTCATACGAGGATTCTCGAAGAGCGGATCGTCGAGTTGCAGACGAACCTGGCCGGCGTGTCCGCTCAGAACGAGCGGCTCGCCAACACGCTCCGTGAGGCCCGCGACCAGATCGTGGCCCTCAAGGAGGAGGTCGACCGGCTCGCGCAGCCGCCGGCCGGCTTCGGTGTCTTCCTGCAGGCCATCGAGGACGGCACGTGCGACATCTTCACCGGGGGCCGCAAGCTCCGGGTGAACGTCAGCCCCAGCGTCGAGCTCGACGAGCTCCGGCGCGGCCAGGAAGTCATGCTCAACGAAGCGCTCAACGTGGTCGAGGCCATGGAGTTCGAGCGCGCCGGGGACATCGTCACCCTCAAGGAGATCCTCGAGGACGGCGAGCGTGCCCTGGTGGTCGGGCACACCGACGAGGAACGGGTGGTGCGGCTCGCCGAGCCGCTGCTGGACATCACCATCCGCGCCGGTGACGCCCTGCTGCTCGAACCCCGCTCCGGCTACGTCTACGAAGTGGTTCCCAAGAGCGAGGTCGAAGAGCTGGTCCTCGAAGAGGTCCCGGACGTCGACTACGAGAAGATCGGCGGTCTGGGCGGCCAGATCGAGATGATCCGCGACGCGGTCGAGCTCCCGTACCTCTATCCGGACCTCTTCAAGGAGCACGAACTGCGGCCGCCGAAGGGCATCCTGCTCTACGGTCCGCCCGGCTGCGGCAAGACGCTGATCGCCAAGGCCGTCGCCAACTCCCTTGCCAAGAAGGTCGCCGAGGTGACCGGCCAGCCCGCGGGGAAGAGCTACTTCCTCAACATCAAGGGCCCCGAGCTCCTCAACAAGTACGTGGGCGAGACCGAGCGGCACATCCGCCTCGTCTTCCAGCGTGCCCGTGAGAAGGCCAGCGAGGGCACCCCCGTCATCGTCTTCTTCGACGAGATGGAGTCCCTCTTCCGCACCCGTGGCTCCGGTGTCAGCTCGGACGTGGAGAACACCATCGTCCCGCAGCTGCTCGCCGAGATCGACGGTGTGGAGGGCCTGGAGAACGTCATCGTCATCGGCGCCTCCAACCGCGAGGACATGATCGACCCCGCGATCCTGCGCCCCGGCCGCCTCGATGTGAAGATCAAGATCGAGCGTCCGGACGCGGAGGCCGCGAAGGACATCTTCGCGAAGTACCTCACGTCCTCGCTGCCGTTGCACGCGGACGACCTCTCCGAGCACAGCGGGTCCAAGGACGCCGCGGCGCACGCGATGATCCAGTCGGTCGTCGAGCAGATGTACGCGGAGACCGAGGAGAACCGCTTCCTCGAGGTCACGTACGCCAACGGCGACAAGGAAGTCCTGTACTTCAAGGACTTCAACTCCGGCGCGATGATCCAGAACATCGTCGACCGGGCCAAGAAGATGGCCATCAAGGCCTTCCTCGACCAGAACCAGAAGGGCCTTCGGGTCTCCCACCTCCTCCAGGCATGCGTGGACGAGTTCAAGGAGAACGAGGACCTGCCGAACACCACCAACCCGGACGACTGGGCCCGGATCTCCGGCAAGAAGGGCGAGCGGATCGTCTTCATCCGCACCCTCGTCACCGGAAAGCAGGGCGCGGACACCGGACGTTCCATCGACACGGTGGCGAACACCGGCCAGTACCTGTAGAAGGCAGACCGGCTGCGGATGCTGGAGGTCCCCCCGCCGAAGGCAGGGGGGACGGGCATCCGCAGCCGGTTGCTTTCGCGACAGGTTCGGCCACACCGGAGCAATGACGAAATTGATCTCCCCACCAGCGCAGAGGCGTTCTAGGCTCGTCGGTACCGCCGAGTCGCGCAGTGCGGGGACGGGCACCGCACACGCACCGGAGCCACAGCGGTACTTGAGCGCCGTTCCCGGAGGGGAGCGCCGCCGGGCAAGGAGGGCCGCATGACCGTACGGCGAGTAATGGGCATCGAGACGGAGTACGGCATCTCCGTTCCGGGCCACCCGAACGCCAATGCCATGCTCACCTCGTCCCAGATCGTCAACGCCTACGCGGCGGCGATGCACAGGGCGCGGCGCGCCCGCTGGGACTTCGAGGAGGAGAATCCGCTGCGGGACGCCCGGGGCTTCGACCTCGCCCGCGAGGCCGCCGACTCCAGCCAGCTCACGGACGAGGACATCGGCCTGGCCAATGTGATCCTCACGAACGGTGCACGGCTGTACGTCGACCACGCGCACCCCGAGTACAGCTCGCCCGAGATCACCAATCCGCGTGATGCCGTCCTGTGGGACAAGGCCGGCGAGCGGATCATGGCCGAGGCCGCCGAGCGTGCGGCCCAGCTCCCCGGCGCCCAGCCGATCCACCTGTACAAGAACAACACCGACAACAAGGGCGCCTCCTACGGGACGCACGAGAACTACCTGATGAAGCGGGAGACCCCGTTCTCGGACATCGTGCGGCACCTGACGCCGTTCTTCGTCTCGCGCCAGGTCGTGACCGGCGCGGGCCGGGTCGGCATCGGCCAGGACGGCCACGAGCACGGCTTTCAGATCAGCCAGCGCGCGGACTACTTCGAGGTCGAGGTCGGCCTGGAGACCACGCTGAAGCGGCCCATCATCAACACCCGCGACGAGCCCCACTCCGACGCCGAGAAGTACCGCCGCCTGCACGTGATCATCGGCGACGCGAACCTGTCGGAGATCTCGACGTATCTGAAGCTGGGCACCACGGCCCTGGTGCTCTCCATGATCGAGGACGGCTTCATCGCTGTCGACCTGGCGGTCGAGCAACCGGTCCGCACGCTGCACCAGGTCTCGCACGACCCGACGCTCAAGCGCCTGGTCACGCTGCGCAGCGGCCGGACACTCACCGCAGTACAACTCCAGATGGAGTACTTCGAGCTGGCCCGGAAGTACGTGGAGGAGCGCTTCGGGGCCGATGCCGACGAGCAGACCAAGGATGTCCTGATCCGCTGGGAGGACACCCTCAACCGGCTGGAGAACGACCCGATGAGCCTGTCCGGCGAGCTGGACTGGGTCGCCAAGAAGGAGCTCATGGAGGGCTACCGCCGACGGGACAGCCTGGGCTGGGACGCGGCCCGGCTCCACCTGGTGGACCTCCAGTACGCCGACGTACGGCCCGACAAGGGCCTCTACAACCGTCTGGCGGCCCGCGGGAAGATGAAGCGGCTCCTCGACGAGCAGGACGTCGTACGGGCCGGGACGAAGCCGCCTGAGGACACCCGGGCCTATTTCCGCGGTCGCTGCCTGGAGCAGTACGCGGACGACGTCGCCGCGGCCTCCTGGGACTCGGTCATCTTCGACCTCCCCGGCCGTGACTCTCTGCAACGGGTGCCCACCCTGGAACCGCTGCGGGGTACACGCAACCACGTCAAGGAGCTGCTGGACCGGTGCCGCACCGCGGAAGACCTGGTCCGGGTCCTTTCCGGGGGCTGAAATGGGTCGCGTACGGGAATCATCGAGGTGGTCCCCGGACGTTGAGCAAAGTGCGGGGCCGATGTCGGACCCTGCTTGTAGGGTCTGATCAAGAGCGTCGAACCGAGCGGGGTGAGGTGTATGGCGACCAAGGACACCGGCGGCGGACAGCAGAAGGCCACGCGTTCCACCGAGGAGGTCGAGGAGCAGGCGCAGGACGGGCAGGCGGCGGAAGACCTCAAGGAACGGCAGGAGAAGCTGTCGGACGACGTCGATTCGGTTCTCGACGAAATCGATGATGTGCTCGAAGAGAACGCCGAGGATTTCGTGAGGTCATTCGTTCAAAAGGGCGGGGAATAGGCCTGAATGTCCGAACTGGATACCGGGAAGGATTGCCCACGATGCCGTCGTTCTCTACCGCGACGTGCCTTCGCCGGCAACAGGGCGGCTCTTGATGGTCTCCAGGCGTATTGCCGGGAGTGCTCTGCTGAGTACTACCGGCAGCGCCAGGAGGCTCAGGGGAAGACGGTTCGAGTCAAGATCCCGGTGCCGAGGGGACATAAGCGTTGCCCTCAGTGTGGTGTGACGAAGTCTCACAGTCAGTGGGAGCGCAACCGGACGTCGGCGGATGGATGGGCCAGTTACTGCCGCAGTTGTCGAGCTGAGCGGAACCGTGTCAGCTACTTCAAGCGCAAATACGGCCTTACTCCAGCCGAGCTGGACGAATTGATCACTGACCAGCATGGCGTGTGCTGCATCTGTCTGGCTGCTCCCGCCGAGCATGTGGATCACTGCCACGAGACGGGTAGGGTCCGAGGCGTACTGTGCTTCAGCTGCAACGCCGCGCTGGGGCAGTTCAAGGATCGGCCGGACGTGATAAGGCGTGCTGCCGCATACGTGGAAGGAAACGCGTGGAAGCCAACACTCGTAGCACCGGGCGTCTACCAGCTGCCTTCCTGACGCCCGGGTCCTCCTCGTTCATGGACTTCCTGGGCTCGCACTCCCCGGAGATGCTGCCCGGGAAGCGCACCCTGCCGCCGCTGCAGGGCGCGATCGAGGCACCGCACGGCACGACCATCGTCGCGACGACGTTCCCCGGCGGTGTGGTGCTCGCCGGTGACCGGCGGGCCACGATGGGCAACATGATCGCGCAGCGCGACATCGAGAAGGTCTTCCCGGCCGACGAGTACTCGGCCGTGGGCATCGCCGGCACCGCCGGCCTCGCGGTGGAGATGGTCAAGCTCTTCCAGCTGGAGCTCGAGCACTTCGAGAAGGTGGAGGGCGCCCAGCTCTCCCTGGAGGGCAAGGCCAACCGGCTCTCCACCATGATCCGCAGCAACCTCGGCATGGCCATGCAGGGCCTCGCCGTGGTCCCGCTCTTCGCGGGGTACGACGTGGACCGCGAGAAGGGCCGCATCTTCTCCTACGACGTCACCGGCGGCCGCTCCGAGGAGCACGGCTTCGCCGCCACCGGCTCGGGCTCCATCTTCGCCCGCGGGGCGATGAAGAAGCTCTACCGCGACGACCTGACGGAGCAGCAGGCCACCACCCTGGTCATCCAGGCGCTGTACGACGCGGCGGACGACGACTCGGCGACCGGCGGACCCGATGTGGCCCGGCGGATCTACCCCATCGTCACCATCATCACGGACGAGGGCTTCCGCAGGCTCGGGGACGACGAGTCCGCCGAGATCGCCCGCGCGATCCTGGAGCGCCGTCTCGAGCAGCCCGACGGCCCGCGCGCTGCGCTGCTCTGATGCTCGCCCAGCCACCGCAGGGCAGTGCCTTCACGCCCATGACAGAAAGGGACGGATAGCCGGTGTCGACGCCGTTCTATGTCTCACCCCAGCAGGCCATGGCCGACCGGGCGGAATACGCCCGCAAGGGCATCGCCCGTGGTCGCAGCCTCGTTGTGCTGCAGTACACCGACGGCATCGTCTTCGTCGGTGAGAACCCGTCCCGCGCGCTGCACAAGTTCAGCGAGATCTACGACCGGATCGGCTTCGCCGCCGCCGGCAAGTACAACGAGTACGAGAACCTCCGCATCGGCGGTGTGCGCTACGCCGACCTGCGCGGATACACCTACGACCGAGACGATGTGACGGCCCGCGGGCTGGCCAACGTCTACGCCCAGACACTGGGCACCATCTTCTCCAGCGCGGCCGAGAAGCCCTACGAGGTGGAGCTGGTCGTCGCCGAGGTGGGCGCCACCGCGGACGGCGACCAGATCTACCGGCTGCCGCACGACGGATCGATCGTGGACGAGCACGGCTCGGTCGCGGTCGGCGGCAACTCCGAGCAGATCAGCACCTATCTCGACCAGCGGCACCGCGAGGGTATGTCCCTGGCGGAGGCGCTGAAGCTGGCCGTACAGGCCCTGTCCAACCAGACCAACGGCAACGACCGGGAGATCCCGGCGGAGCGCCTCGAAGTGGCGGTCCTGGACCGCACACGGCCGCAGCAGCGGAAGTTCAAGCGCATCGTCGGCCGGCAGCTGGCCCGGCTGCTGGAGGCGGACGGCGCCGCCTCCACCCCGACCGACGCACCGTCCGACGAGGAGTCCACGGAGGACGGCGAGGAGTAGCCCGCCGGCCTCCGAGACGGCACCACGACCGACTGCGCCCCGGACCGCCCGTGCGGACCGGGGCGCAGCCTTGCGCGGGCTGTGTAACGTCTTCGCGTGCCGGCTCTCCGGCCGCTCGGCTCAGCCGGGTGAGGGGGCGTCGGTGGAGCGCGCGGTGGAGCCGCGGGTGACGAGTTCGACCGGCAGCCCGCCCTCCTCGGGCTGGCGTCCGGTGAGGACGGCGAGGAGGGCGGACATACCGCGCTCGCCGACCCGTTCCGCGGGCAGCCGGACCGTGGTGAGCTCCGGCTCCACGGCGGTGGCGAGGGCGAGGTCGTCGAAGCCGGTGACCGAGACGTCCTCGGGCACCCGCAGCCCCAGCCGCCGTACGGCCTTGCAGGCTCCGGCGGCCAGGACGTCGTCGTCGCAGATCAGCGCGGTCGGGCGAGGCCCGGGGCCGGTGAGGGCCGTTTCCGCCGCCCGACGGGCACCGCCGACGTCGAGCGGCGCCGGCACCGTGGTGCAGACCGCGTCGGGAACGGCACCCAGCGCCTGCGCAAGGGCCGCTGCCCGCACGTCGAACGTCCAGGACGACACGGCTGAGGCGAGGTGGACGAAGCGACGGTGACCGAGCGTCAACAGATGGTCCGTCACCTGCCTCATGCCGTCGGCGATGTCCAGGTTCACATGGGCCGCCGCCCCCGGGTCCGACGGGTCGCTGTCCAGCATGACCAGCGGGAGGTCCGTGCCGCGGATCTCGGTGAGGGCTTCGGCTGCCATGGAGGAGGCGATCACGCCGTCCAGGGCGGCGCGGGCGGACGCGAAGGGGTCCCTGGCGGGGCCGACGCCGTCGGGGGAGGGGTAGAGGACCACGCCGAAGCCGTGCTCGGCGGCCACGCGGGCGGCGCCGGTGTAGACCCGGGCGAAGAACTCGTTGGTGAGTGCGGGCACGACGAGCAGCGCGGTCCGGGTCCGCCCGAGCCGGAGATTCCGTGCGGCGAGATTGGGCCGGTACCCGAGCTCCCGGGCCACGTCCCGCACCGCGGCGGCGGTCCGCTCGGAGACCCGGCCCCGCCACTTGTCCCCGAGCACGAGCGACACGGTGGCCTGCGAGACCCCGGCGACGCGGGCCACGTCCCGGCTGGTGGGCCGGGCTCCGCCGCCGGGCTCCGCCTCGGGAGCGGGGGGCCGGCCACTCGCCTCGGGAGCCGGGGTCCGGGCGGTCGCCCGTGCGGCCTCCCGCGCCCCCGCGGCCTCCGGGGTCGCCGCGGGTGCGGCCCTCCTGCCCGCCGCGCCCGCCGGCGACGAACCGGGGCGAGGGCCGCGCCCGTGGGGTCCCTCTGACATCGATCGCCGTCCTCGCACCGCTCGTCCGCCGGGTCCGTGCCCGTCCGCGGGGGCGGAGCGGTAGACCCGCGGACTGTCGACATGGTAGGCATGACGCCGTACGTTATACGTAAAACCTCGGCACTCGCCGAGAGGAGAGGAGCGGCAATATGGCCGCGGGAGCCACGGGCTACGCAGACATACTCAAAGCCCCGCACGCCGCCCGGCTGCTGGCCGGGACGCTTGTGGGACGGCTCCCGAACGCCACCGCCCCCGTCGCCGTCGTGCTGTTCACCCGGGCCGAGGGCGGGAGCTACACCCTCGCCGGCGGGCTCGCCGCCGTGTACGGCATCGCCACCGCCGTCGGCCAGCCGCTCCTCGGACGGGCCGTCGACGTGCACGGCCAGCCGCGCGTCCAGCTGCCGGCGGCCGTGGTCTCCGCCCTCGGCATGGTCCTGCTGGCCCTCGCCGGGATCGGCTCCCTGCCGCTGGCCTACGCGGCCGTCGCCGTCGCCGGCCTCTTCACCCCGCCGCTCGAAGGCGGTCTGCGGGCCCTGTGGCCGAGCGTGCTGGGCCGTGAGGACCGCGTACACCGGGCGTACGCCATGGACGCCGTGGCCCAGGAGGTGATGTTCACCGTCGGCCCGCTGCTGGTCACGCTGCTGGTCGCCGTCTGGTCGGCCGGGGCCGGGCTCTTCGTCATCAACCTCATCGGCGTTCTCGGCGCCCTCTCGGTCGTCCTGTCGGAACCCTCCCGCGCCTGGCGCTCCGCACCCCGTGAGGCCCACTGGCTGGGTGCTCTGCGCTCTCCCGGGCTGCTGGCGCTGCTCGGGGCGTTCTTCTTCGTCGGCCTCGCTCTCGGCTCCATCACGGTCGCCGGAGTCGCCTACGCCGACGACCACGGCCAGGAGTCGGTGTACGGCTGGCTCATGGCCGCGCTCGGCCTCGGCGCGCTGATCGGCGGCACCGCCTACGGCGCGCGCCAGTGGACCGGGGCCCCCGAGCGCCGGCTGCGGGTCATCATCGCTCTGCTCGCGCTCGGCTACCTGCCGCTCGTGCTCACCCCCGGTGTCGTCGGCATGACCGCTCTGTGCGCCCTCGCGGGTGTCTTCCTGGCCCCGGCGATCGCGTGCGCCTTCATCGTCGTCGACCGGCACGCGCCGACCGGCACCGTCACCGAGGCGTTCTCCTGGCTGGTGACCACGTTCGGCGTGGGCGCGGCCGCCGGCACCGCGGTCGCGGGCCCGGCCGTCGAGATCGGCGGCACGGCGTGGAGCTTCGCCGTGGCCGGGGCGGCCGGAACAGCCGCACTTCTGGTTCTGATGACCACTCAGCGGGTCCTCGCAGTTCCCGGGCGTACCAAGGAGATGGCGCGCTCATCGGAAAATGATCGAAACGGTGCCGCCGAACCCGGTTTCAGCTCAGGCCGTGAGGCGTAATGTTCAGACATGGACCGCCGCATTTTCGGGCTGGAGAACGAGTACGGCGTCACGTGCACGTTCAGGGGACAGCGCCGACTGTCACCTGACGAAGTGGCGCGCTACCTCTTCCGCCGTGTTGTCTCATGGGGCCGCAGCAGCAATGTCTTCCTGCGGAACGGCGCCCGCCTCTACCTCGACGTGGGTTCGCATCCGGAATACGCGACACCGGAATGCGACAACGTGACGGAACTGGTCACCCACGACAAGGCAGGCGAGCGCATTCTCGAAGGCCTGCTCGTCGACGCCGAACGCCGCCTGCACGAGGAGGGAATCGCGGGCGACGTCTATCTGTTCAAGAACAACACCGACTCGGCGGGAAACTCCTACGGATGCCACGAGAACTATCTCGTCGCGCGCCACGGAGAGTTCTCCCGGCTCGCGGACATCCTCATCCCGTTCCTGGTCACCCGTCAGCTGCTGTGCGGCGCGGGCAAGGTACTCCAGACCCCGCGGGGCGCGGTCTACTGCGTCAGCCAGCGCGCCGAGCACATCTGGGAGGGTGTCAGCTCCGCGACCACCCGGTCCCGCCCGATCATCAACACCCGGGACGAACCGCACGCGGACGCCGAGCGCTACCGCCGGCTGCACGTCATCGTCGGTGACTCCAACATGTCCGAGACGACCATGCTGCTCAAGGTCGGCGCCACCGACCTCGTGCTGCGCATGATCGAGGCCGGCACCGTGATGCGCGACCTGACCCTGGAGAACCCGATCCGGGCGATCCGCGAGGTCAGCCACGACATCACCGGCCAGCGCAAGGTGCGCCTCGCCAGCGGACGCGAGGCCTCGGCCCTCGAGGTCCAGCGGGAGTACTACGAGAAGGCCGTGGACTTCGTCGACCGCCGCGGCATCCGCACCGGCACCGTCGAGCAGGTCCTGGAGCTCTGGGGCCGCACCCTGGACGCGATCGACGCCGAGGACCTCGACCGTATCGGCACCGAGATCGACTGGGTCATGAAGTACAAGCTCATCGAGCGGTACCGGGCCAAGCACAACATGACCATGTCGCACCCGCGTGTCGCGCAGATAGACCTCGCCTACCACGACATCCATCGCAGGCGAGGGCTGTACTACCTCCTGGAGAAGAAGGGCCAGGCGGCCCGGATCTGCAACGACCTGAAGATCTTCGAGGGCAAGTCCGTGCCCCCGCAGACCACCAGGGCGCGGCTGCGCGGCGACTTCATCCGCCGGGCTCAGGAGCAGCGACGGGACTTCACCGTCGACTGGGTGCACCTCAAGCTGAACGACCAGGCCCAGCGGACCGTACTGTGCAAGGACCCGTTCCGTTCGGTCGACGACCGGGTGGAAAAACTCATCGCGGGCATGTAGCCGCAAGTCGGCCGAACGCGACTCGGGCCCCGTACGTTCCTCGTACGGGGCCCACGGCACGCCCTAGAGTGTCGGGGACCTACTGTGCCGTCTGAGATCTGAGGAACACGTGCGCCGACTTGCCGGCCTTCTTGTCGTACCGCTGCTGCTGTTGTCGTCAGTGGCGTGCGGCAGCGATGACAAGGCCTCCGATTCCGCCTCGATGAAGAACGGACTGCCCGCGATCACCGCGGGGGAGAAGTTCGGGCAGAAGCCGACTCTCGCCAAGGGCGAGGGGGATCCGCCCAAGGAGCTGAAGGTCAATGTCGTCAGCGAGGGCAAGGGTCAGGAGATCAAGAAGGGCGACGCGATCCAGGTCAACTACCTGGGTCAGTCGTGGGACTCCACCAAGCCCTTCGACAACAGCTTCGACCGTAAGCAGCCGTTCGATCTGACCCTCGGCGCCGGCCAGGTCATCAAGGGCTGGGACCAGGGCCTGGAGGGCCAGAAGGTCGGCAGCCGTGTCGAGCTGGGCATCCCGCCGGAGCTCGGCTACGGAGCGCAGGGCCAGGGTGACATCAAGCCCAACGCCACGCTCGTCTTCGTCGTCGACATCCTGAAGGCGACCACCATCCCGACCTCCGCCAAGGGCACCGAGGTCGCGCAGGACAACACCGACCTGCCGAAGGTGGGCACCAACACCGACGGCAAGGCCCCCACGGTGACCTTCCCGAAGCAGGCCGACCCGCCGAAGAAGCTCGTCTCGAACTACGTCATCGAGGGCACGGGACCCGCGCTCACCGACAAGGACAGCGTCGTCGTCCAGTACCAGGCGTTCCTGTGGGCCGGCGGCAAGAAGTTCGACAGCACCTACGACACGGGCAAGACCCAGACCTTCCCGCTCGGACAGGTCACCCTCAAGGGACTCAAGGACGGTCTCGTCGGCAAGAAGGTCGGCAGCCGCGTACTGCTGGTCATCCCGCCGGACCAGGCCTTCGGCGCCAAGGAGCAGCAGGGCATCCCGAAGAACTCCACGCTGGTGTTCGCCGTGGACCTGCTGACGAAGGTGTAAGACTGTCCGGGTTGCCCCGTTCATCATTTAGAGGAGCAGTTCAGTGAGCATCGAGAAGCCCGAGATCGACTTCCCGGGTGGCGAGCCGCCGGCCGACCTGCAGATCAAGGACATCTGGGAGGGCGACGGCCCGGTGGCCAAGGCGGGCGACACCGTCAAGGTCCACTACGTGGGTGTGGCCTTCTCCACCGGCGAGGAGTTCGACGCCTCCTGGAACCGCGGCACCCCGCTGCAATTCCAGCTCGGGGCCGGTCAGGTCATCTCCGGCTGGGACCAGGGCGTGCAGGGCATGAAGGTCGGCGGCCGCCGCCAGCTGACCATCCCCGCGCACCTCGCGTACGGCGACCGCGGCGCCGGTGGCGGCGTCATCGCCCCGGGCGAGACGCTGATCTTCGTCTGCGACCTGGTCGGCGTCTGATCGTCTGCGGTCGAAAAGGGCCCATGCTCCCCGGGGGGCATGGGCCCTCGGCTTTGCCGCGACACCCCGGGGCGGTACGGTCGTCGCTGGGCGGAAGTGACTCGATCAGAAGAGGTGCAGGGCGTCGATGGCCATTGCCAAGGCGGAGCGGCTGATGAATCTGGCGCTGTGCCTGCTCGGAACCCGGCGCCCCCTCAGCAAGCGCGAACTGCGCGGATCCATCGAGGCCTACCTCGAAGCGGGCTCCGACGACTCCTTCAACCGGATGTTCGAGCGCGACAAGGACGATCTGCGCGAACTCGGCCTGGTCATCGAGACGGTCGAGAACCTCGACGGTGACACCGGCTATCTCGCCCGCCGCGACAGCAACCGGCTGCCCGCCATCACGCTCGACGCCGAGGAAGCGGCCGCCCTCGGCCTCGCGGCCAAGGTCTGGCAGCAGGCCAGGCTCGCCGGAGCGGCCAGTGGCGCCCTCCAGAAGCTGCGCGCGGCAGGCATGCCCGAGGCCGAGGACTCCTACGAGGCCCAGCACAGCGCGCTGGAGCCCCGTATCCCGGTGCACGAAGCCGCCTTCGAGCCGCTGATGCTCGCCTGCCGCCACCGCCGGCCCGTCGTCTTCGACTACCGCAAGGGGAACGCCGCCCGCCCCGAGCAGCGCCAGGTCGAACCCTGGACGCTCGAATGCTGGCGCGGCCACTGGTACCTGGCCGGCTGGGACCGCGACCGGGCCGCCGAGCGCGTCTTCCGGCTCTCCCGCATCACCGGCAAGGTCCGCTCGCGCGCCGGCTCCTTCACCGCGCCGGTCCCCGACGTCGTCACCGTCCGCGAGACGGTGGAGAGCTGGGCGGGGGAGACGGCGACCCGCACCGCCCGGATCCGGCTGCGCACCGGCTGCGGCTACCCGCTGCGCGCCAGGGCCGCGTCGGTACGGGAGCTGGGAGACGGCTGGGAAGAGTTGGAGATTCCGTACGGACACGGTCTGGATGCCTGGCTGGTGGAGTTCGGCCCGGATGTCGTCGTCCTGGAGCCCGCGGATCTGCGGGCCGACGTGGTGGAGCGGCTGCGCGCCGTGGCTAAGGGCTGAGGGGGACGTACGACCATGGCCGCCAACGCCATCGACCAGACCAGACGGATGCTCTCGCTGGTGACCTATCTGCGCGAGCGCCCCGGCGCCCGCGTCGGGGACGTCGCCCGCGCCTTCGGGATCACCGAGGACGAGCTGATCTCCGACCTCGACGTGCTCCCGATGTGCGGCACGAGCTTCCGCGGCGGTGACCTCCTCGACATCGACACCGACGGCGACCGCATCTGGTGGCACAACCCCGACGACGTCGCCGAGCCGCTGCGGCTGGCCGCCGACGAGGCGACCGCCCTGCTGGTGGCCGCGCGCGCCGTGGCCATGCTGCCGGGGCTGCGCGAGGGCGACCGCGAGGCCCTGATCCGTGCCACCGCCAAGCTGGAGGCGGCCGCGGGCGAGGTGGCCGGGGCGAGTTCCCGGCTGTCCGTGACGTTCGAGTCCGAGGGCGGGGTCTTCGCCGAGGTGGACCGGGCGATCTCGGAACGCCGGCGGCTGTGGCTGCGGTACTACTCGCCCGCGCGTGACGAGCTCACTGAGCGGGAGGTCGACCCGATCCGGCTGTTCGCCGTCGGCCACACGTATATGGAGGCCTGGTGCCGCCTCTCCGAGGCGCGCAGGACCTTCCGACTCGACCGGGTCGCCGAGATCAAACTGCTCGACGCCCCGTCCGCGCCGCCCGAGATCGAACTGCGGGATCTTTCCGAGGGGCTGGTTCAGCCGTCCGCCGACGATCCCGAGGTGGTCATCGAGGTGGGACCCGGCGGCCGCTGGGTGGCGGAGTACTACCCGCACGACAGTGCCGAGGAACTCGCGGACGGTTGTCTGCGGATCACGCTGCGTACGCCGTCACCGTCCTCGCTGCGCCGGCTGGCGCTGCGGCTCGGGCAGGACGGCCGGATCGTCGCGCCCCAGGACCTCGCGGACAGCGCGCGGCAGGCGGCACGCGAGGCGCTCGCGGCCTACGACGGCCAGGAATAGGGAGATTCGCGCCACATGTCTGTGACATCCGGTTTCGCTGCGTCGATGGCTCCGGTCCTCTTCAAGGCCGGCTGCCCCGACTGCCGCGCGCGCTTCGAGCTCTCCGCAGGGGCCCTGCGGCTCGCGATCGGCGGCAGCCACCGTACGACCTTCTACTCCTTCACCTGCCCCGAATGCGGAACCGCCGTCCGCAAGCCGGCGGGGGAGCGGATCATCGAACTCCTCACCGGTGGCGGCGTGAGCACGCTGCGGCTCCACTCCACCGTCCGCAACGTCTAGGCTCTGCGCATGTTCTGGCCCATGCTCGCCATCGCTCTCGGCTTCCTCGGAATCGCCGTCCTCGGCGTCCTCGCGATCCGGGTCTTCGTCGAGGCCCAGCGGCTCGGCCACGAGGTCGCCCGCACCACCGAGCGGATCAACCGCGCCGCCGAGGACCTGGAGAAGGCGGCCACCGAGATGGCCCGCACCGGCGACACCCTGCGCTGAACGCCTGGTGAGGGAGGGGCTTCGGGGCCGCGGGACGCGGGGGTAGGCTTCTCCCAGCGGTCCAGACGGCGAGGCACGGGCCGCAACGGCGAGTATGCACAGGCATTGCCCTGCGTTTACCCCCCCGGGTTACGATCGCTCACACAGCACGGCGGTCGGACGCCTGTCCGACCAGCAGGCCAGCCCCACCCCAGCCGCCTCGGTGAGAAGGTACACGCTTATGTTCGGACGGATCGGCGCTCCGGAGATCATCCTGATCCTCGTCGTCATCATCCTCCTGTTCGGCGCCAAGAAGCTTCCGGACATGGCCCGTTCGCTGGGCAAGTCCGCGCGCATCCTCAAGAGCGAGGCCAAGGCGATGAAGTCGGAGGGCGGTCAGCAGCCCGCGCCCGCCGACCCGCCGCAGCCCGGTACGCCGCAGGACCAGGCCAACCCGCGCACGATCAAGGCCGCTCCCGGTGACGTGAGCAGCTCGCGTCCCGTGACCGAGCCGACGGACACCACCCAGCGCTGAGACAGAGCCGCCCAGGGCCCCGTCACCGGTGAGGGCCTGCCGCACGAGATGAGGACGTGGGTTGCTCAAGTCTGCCCGCAAGCAGGAGAGGGATCCCGAGGGGCGGATGCCCCTCGTGGAACACCTGCGTGAGCTTCGGAACAGGCTCGCGAAGGGACTCCTGGCGATCGTGGCCATCACGGTCGTCGCCGCCTTCTTCTACAACGACATCATCAACTTCTTCACCAAGCCCGTTCTGGAGTCGGTGGGTTGCCCCAGCTCCTTCTCGGAGCTGGCGAGGAAGCCCGAGGACACGACGTGCGCGCAGATCACCATCAATGGCCTGCTGACGCCGTTCACCCTCGCGCTGAAGGTCTCCCTGATGGCGGGTGTCGTCCTCGCCTCACCGATCTGGCTCTACCAGCTGTGGGCCTTCCTCGCGCCCGGCCTGCACAAGAGTGAGAAGAAGTACGCGCTGATCTTCGTCGGCGCCGGCTTCCCCCTCTTCCTGGGCGGCGGCTACTTCGCCTACCAGGTGCTGCCGACCACCGCGAAGGTGCTGATCGAGTTCACGCCGTTCGGTGTGGACAACCTGCTGCCGCTGGACGATCTGCTCGACCTCGTGACCCGTATGGTGATCGTCTTCGGCCTCGCCTTTGAGCTGCCGCTGCTGCTGGTCCTGCTCAACCTCGGCGGGGTCATCACCGGACGGCGGATGCTCGGCTGGTGGCGCGGCATGATCATGGGCATCACCGTCTTCGCGGCCCTGGCCACGCCCAGCACCGACCCGCTGACGATGATCGCGCTGGCGGCGCCGATCACCGTGCTGTACTTCGTCGCCACCGGCATCTCGCTGGTCAACGACCGCCGCCGGGCCATCCGGGACGCCAAGAATCCCGGTGCCGACGAGGCCTCGGAGCTCGACCTCACGCCGGAGGAGATCGGCGAGATCGAGCCCGTCTCGGCGACGCGCGCCCTGCCGGAGCAGGCGACGGGCGAGGCGGACGGCGGACGCTCGCACCGGCTCAACGGATACGACGACGTCACCTGAGACGCGGGAGGTGCGAAGGGGCCGGACGGAATCTCCGTTCGGCCCCTTCGCCGTCACGGGCGGGGGCTGGACTGCGTCCACGGGCCCCCTCGCCGCGTCCGGCCGGGTCCCAGGGGGCGGAAAACAAAGATCGAGGTGACTGTCAGAGCTGACGGGTAGGCTCGTGTACAAGATGACCGAGGACCTCTCTCCCGCTGAGCGCTACGCCGCCGCCCGCATCCGCGCCGCCGAGGAGGCCACTGCGCTGGCCCCCTTCCGCGAGATGTACGAATTCGATCTGGACCCGTTCCAGATCGAAGCCTGTCAGGCTCTGGAAGCGGGCAAGGGCGTGCTCGTCGCCGCACCCACCGGGTCCGGCAAGACCATCGTCGGCGAGTTCGCCGTTCACCTGGCCCTGCAGCAGGGCCGCAAATGCTTCTACACCACGCCCATCAAGGCGCTGTCCAACCAGAAGTACGCCGACCTGGCCAAGCGCTACGGCGCCGACAAGGTCGGCCTGCTCACCGGCGACAACAGCATCAACTCCGAGGCACCCGTGGTCGTCATGACCACCGAGGTGCTGCGCAACATGCTGTACGCGGGCTCGCAGTCGCTGCTCGGCCTCGGCTATGTGGTGATGGACGAGGTCCACTACCTCTCCGACCGCTTCCGCGGCGCCGTCTGGGAGGAAGTGATCATCCACCTCCCCGAGTCGGTGACGCTGGTGTCGCTCTCCGCGACCGTCTCCAACGCGGAGGAGTTCGGTGACTGGCTGGACACCGTCCGTGGCGACACCGAGGTGATCGTCTCCGAGCACCGGCCCGTGCCGCTGTGGCAGCACGTCATGGCCGGCAGGCGGATGTACGACCTGTTCGAGGAGGAGAGCGACCACGGCGGCCGGGGGACCGGCCGGCGCGAGGTCAACCCCGACCTGGTGCGCCTGGCGCGGATGGAGAACCAGCGCACGTACAACCCGCGTGACCGGCGTCGCGGCAAGATGGTGCGCGAGGCCGACCGCGAGCGCGAGCGCCGTCAGCGCAGCCGCATCTGGACGCCCGGGCGTCCCGAGGTCATCGACCGGCTCGACCAGGAAGGTCTGTTGCCCGCGATCACCTTCATCTTCAGCCGGGCCGCCTGCGAGGCCGCCGTACAGCAATGCCTGTACGCGGGGCTGCGGTTGAACGACGACGAGGCGCGGGTGAGGGTGCGCGAGATCGTCGAGGAGCGGACCGGGTCGATCCCCACGGAGGATCTGCACGTCCTCGGCTACTACGAGTGGCTGGAGGGCCTGGAGCGGGGCGTCGCCGCGCACCACGCCGGCATGCTGCCGACCTTCAAGGAAGTCGTCGAGGAACTCTTCGTCCGCGGCCTGGTCAAGGCCGTGTTCGCCACGGAGACGCTGGCGCTCGGCATCAACATGCCCGCGCGTTCCGTGGTGTTGGAGAAGCTCGTCAAGTGGAACGGCGAGCAGCACGCGGACATCACGCCCGGTGAGTACACGCAGTTGACGGGGCGCGCGGGGCGGCGCGGTATCGATGTCGAGGGCCACGCCGTGGTGCTGTGGCAGCGCGGCATGGACCCGGCCGCGCTCGCCGGTCTCGCCGGTACGCGGACCTACCCCCTGCGCTCCAGCTTCAGGCCGTCGTACAACATGGCGGTCAATCTGGTGCAGCAGTTCGGGCGGCACCGCTCGCGCGAGCTGCTGGAGACATCGTTCGCGCAGTTCCAGGCGGACCGGTCCGTCGTCGGCATCTCGCGTCAGGTCCAGAAGAACGAAGAGGGCCTGGAGGGCTACCGCGCGGGCATGACCTGCCATCTCGGCGACTTCGAGGAGTACGCGCGGCTGCGCCGTGAACTCAAGGACCGCGAGACCGAGCTGGCCAAGCAGGGCGCGGCGCAGCGGCGGGCCGCGGCGGCGACCTCGCTGGAGAAGCTGAAGCCCGGCGACGTCATCCATGTGCCGACGGGCAAGTTCGCCGGTCTGGCGCTGGTGCTCGACCCCGGAATCCCGGCCGGGCGGACGAACGGTCACCGCGGGTTCGAACAGCACGACGGCCCGCGGCCGTTGGTGCTGACCGCGGAGCGGCAGGTGAAGCGGCTGGCGTCGATGGACTTCCCGGTGCCGGTGGAGCCGCTGGAGCGGATGCGTATCCCGAAATCGTTCAACGCGCGCTCGCCGCAGTCGCGGCGCGACCTGGCATCCGCGCTGCGCACCAAGGCGGGCCACATCGTCCCAGACCGGCACCGCAAGCAGCGAGCGGCCGCGGCGGACGACCGGGACATCGCCCGGCTGCGTTCGGAGTTGCGCGCGCACCCGTGCCACGGCTGCGACGAGCGCGAGGACCATGCGCGCTGGGCCGAGCGCTACCACCGGCTCCAGCGGGACACGCGCCAGCTGGAGCGCCGTATCGAGGGGCGGACGAACACCATCGCCCGAACCTTCGACCGCATCGTGGCGCTGCTGACCGAGCTGGACTATCTGCGCAACGACGAGGTCACCGAACACGGCAAACGCCTGGCCCGGCTCTACGGCGAGCTCGACCTGCTGGCGAGCGAGTGCCTGCGCGACGGGGTGTGGGAAGGGCTCGACCCGGCCGAACTGGCCGCGTGCGTCTCGGCGTTGGTCTACGAGGCCCGCCAGTCGGACGACGCGGTGGCCCCGAAGGTCCCGGCGGGCAAGGCGAAGGACGCGCTCGGTGAGATGGTGCACATCTGGGGCCGACTCGACGCGCTCGAAGAGGACTTCAAGATCAACCAGGCGGAGGGCGTGGGCCAGCGGGAACCGGACCTGGGCTTCGCATGGGCCGCGTACCAGTGGGCGTCGGGCAAGAGCCTGGACGAGGTGCTGCGCGAGGCGGACATGCCGGCGGGTGACTTCGTGCGGTGGACGAAGCAGGTGATCGACGTACTGGGTCAGATCGCGGCGGCGGCACCGAGGGAAGACAGCACGGTTTCGAAGAACGCACGCAAGGCGGTGGACGGGTTGCTGCGGGGGGTTGTGGCGTACAGCTCGGTGGGCTGACCGGGCGTGGTGCGGGGCGGGTGGCTTGTGGCTTGGCCGCCTGTTGGGTGCGGGTGCCCTGTGGTGCGGGCTGTCCACGTGTGGGTGGGTGCGGGTGGCTTGCGGTGCGGGCACGCGTCCTGTGGGTGGGTGGGTGGGTGCGGGTGCCGGGTTCTTCGGAGGGGGGTGTCCGGACTGCTTTCTCACCGCGCTTCGCGCGAGTTGCTGAAGCTTTGACGTCCGGACACCCCCCTCCTGCGCCCCCGTCCCCCTCCCGCCGTCCAGCGACTCCCCGTCCGTCCGGTACGAGGTCTCGTGGAGCGATCGCGACGCGAGGGGGCGGAAAGGGGTCCGGCCCCGACGCGCGGAGATCGCCGTCTTCTGGGACCGCCGGCCTCTCGACGTCTTCGCCGAGCTGACCGTCTTCCGACAACAGGTCGATCCTGACCAATCCGCTACCCCTCCGGCACCGAATGCCTCCCTGGGTGACGGTGTCGGACGCCGGAGGGAGCGGGAATGACAGCGAACCGGCCTCGCGCGGCCGTGGTGGGCAGCGGTGTCTCCCGGCTGCGCGTGGTGGACGGCGTGCAGCGCTCCCTCGAAGTGGCGCCCGGCGATCGTTCGCGTCCTGCCGTGCACCGCAGGGCCCAACCCGGCCTGTTCCCGAGCGTGTTGCTCGTAGGGCCTGGTCCAGTACTCGTTCCTCAGGAGGGTGTGAAGTGACCGTGTCCGTGTCCTCAGCGTCCCCCGCGCGCCCGCGCACCGCCCCCGTCGATGCCCGGCGCTGGCCCGACGTGGCCGGTCTGCCCAGGAACTCCCCGCTGCGGACGGCGGTCGCCGAACGGCTCGTGCGTCGTGCGCTCGGCCGGCTGCCGTTGCGGGTGCGCCTCGGTGGTGGGGAGCCGGTCGGGCGGGGAGGGCCGCTCATGGAGGTCCACGAGCCGCCGCGCTTCTTCCGGCGCATCGGGCACAGCGGGCTCATCGGTTTCGGTGAGTCGTACATGGCGGGCGAGTGGGAGGCTCGTGATCTCGTCGGTGTTCTCACCGTGCTCGCCGAGAACGCCGCCTCGCTCGTGCCGGGAACGCTGCAGCGGCTGCGTGGCGCCTGGGCGACACCGCAGCCCGCCGAGCACCGCAACACCGCCGAGAACGCCCAGGCCAACTTCAGTCACCACTTCGACCTCTCCAACGAGCTGTTCGCGCTCTTCCTCGACGAGACCCTGTCGTACTCCTCCGGCCTCTTCCGCGGATTCCCCGCCGAGCCGCACCTGCTGGCCGCCGCACAGCACCGCAGGATCGACCGGCTGCTCGACCGTGCGAACGTCACCGCCGGGACCCAGCTGCTGGAGATCGGCACGGGCTGGGGAGAGTTGGCGATCCGCGCGGCGCAGCGCGGGGCGCGTGTGCTGACCGTGACGCTCTCCCGGGAGCAGCAGGCGCTCGCCCGCCGCCGGATCCGCCGGGCGGGTCTCGATGACCGGGTCACCGTCCTGCTGCGGGACTACCGCAACGTCCTCGGGTGCTACGACGCCATCGTGAGCGGCGAGACCCTCGAAGCGATGGGCGCGGAGTTCTGGCCGGACTACTTCATGGCGCTGGACCGTCTGCTCGCGGCCGGCGGCCGGGTGGCCCTCCAGACCATCACCATGCCGCACGAGCGGATGACCGCCTCCCGGAGCACGCACACCTGGATCCAGAAGTACGTCTTCCCCGGCGGGATGGTGCCGTCGACCGAGGCGATCGAGCAGGTCGTCGGCGGCTGCACCGCTCTGCGCGTGGCGACGCGGGACAGTTTCGGACCGCACTACGCGGAGACCCTGCGGCTGTGGCGCGAACGCTTCACGGAGCGCGCCGCCGACGTCGCGGCCCTCGGTTTCGACGAGACCTTCCGCCGGATGTGGACCTTCTATCTCGCCTACTCCGAAGCGGGCTTCCGCTCCGGTTGTCTGGACGTGCAGCAGCTGCTGCTGACCAAGGACGGACCGGGTTCATGACCGGCCCGGCGCGGACCCGCGGCTTCTGACAGCGCCCCGGGTCAGACCTGACCGCGGGCCTGCTCGCAGCGCGCCCGGCCTTCCTCCGGATCCACCAGTGGCTCCGGATAGTCGAGCCGGGCCCGGCGCAGATCGTCGAGCGCCCACGGCCGGTGCACCTCGGGCCCGGTCAGCTCGGCGAGTTCGGGAACCCAGCGGCGCACATGGTCACCGTACGGGTCGCAGCGCTGCGCCGACGCGAGCGGATCGAGGACCCTGTCCGTCCGGGGATCCGTTCCGGTGCCGGCGGCCCACTGCCAGTTGAGCTGGTTGTCGGCGATGTCCCCGTCGACCAGCAGATCCAGGAAGTGACGCGCCCCGATACGCCAGTCCACGTACAGCGTCTTCGTCAGGTAGTCCGCCGCGAGCAGCCGGGAGCGGTGGTGCATCCAGCCCTCGTGCAGCAACTGCCGCATGCCCGCGTCCACGACGGGGCAGCCGGTGCGCCCCTCCTTCCACGCGGTGATGTCCTTCTCGTCCCGGCGCCACCGGTCCCCGCGCGGACGGTAGTCGGCGTGCGCCGCGTCCGGCCGGGCCGCGAGGACCTGGTGGTGGAAGTCCCGCCGTGCCAGCCGCCGTACGAACGCGTCCGCGCCCGGCCCGCCCACGCGCCGTGCCCGCCCGACCAGTTCGGCCGCGGACAGGGTGCCGAAATGCAGATGGGGGGAGAGCCGCGAGGTGGTGTCCCCGGACAGATCGTCGTGCCGCCTGCCGTACGCCTCGATGCCGCCGCCGCTGTCGAGCCAGGCGGTCAGACGCTGCCGTCCCTCGTGCTCACCGCCCCTGGCGACCGCGGGTGACGCCCCGGTCACCGCGGTGCGCCGGGGCAGCGGATGGCCCGCCAGTTCGGGGACCGGCACGGCGTGCGGCGGCGCCACCACCTCGCGCAGTGCCGTCCGGGTCCAGCTGCCGAAGTACGGCCCGAACGCCGAGTGGTGGTTGTGGTCGGCGGGTGTCAGCTGCCCCGGCGGCACGGCGGTGGTGACTCCCTCGTGCACATGCAGGACGCATCGGACCGCCGTCAGCGCCGTGCGCAGCAGATCCTCCCGGCGTTTGGCGTAGGGGCTGACGCCGGCGGCGATGTGCACCGCGCGGGCGCCGGACTCGGTGACGACCCGGCACACCTGCTCGGTGACATCGCCGATACGGATCACCAGACGGCCGCCCCGTTCCCGCAGACCTGCGTCGAGCGAGGCGAGGCAATCCGCAAGAAAGGCACGGCGGTTGGGCACGGCGAAACCCGCACGCTGCACCCCGCGATCCACCACGAACAACGGCACAACCTCGTCCGCGCCCCGCACGGCGGCGCGCAGAGCCGGTTGGTCGTGCACCCGCAGATCGGAGGTGAAGAGCATGACCGCAACACTCATGAGCCGTCCTTCCTCAGGTGGGGAAGTTCATCAGAGCCACGGGGTCGCTGGTGGGCTCGGGCGAGCCGCCGGCCGGCTCGACGGTGACGCCCATGCCGGTAGCCGCGTTCACGGGACCGTCCATCAGGAGCGCGTTGTCGGCGGTGGCCGGGTTCATCAGACCGGCCGGCCGCATGGTGCCGCCGTCGTCGAACCAGAGCTGGTAGACCTTGCCCGCCGGCGGCCTGGGCAGGCCCGAGACGAGGAAGGCCGCCTGGTTGCGGCTCTTGGAGACAACGACCGTGCCGCGACCGCCGCCCTGCAGCCCGGTGCTGCTGACCTGGGCGTCCGGCGCGGCGAGGACCGCGGCGAGTGCGGCCGTCTGCTGCTCGGCGCGCTGCGCCGCCCGGCGGGCGTCCTGAGCCTCCTGGTGCTGCCAGAACGACACCCCGCCGAAGCCGGCTGCCGCAGCGAGACAGGCCGCCAGCACGAAGCGGGACAGCCCTCGGCCGCGGCGGCGGCCAGCGTGCAGCCGGGTGACGCGCGGCGGCTGCTGACGCTCGGCGGAGATCTTGCGCATCACCTGCTGTTTGAGCGCGGGCGGCGGGACCACGGCGGCGGCCATCCCCAACTTGCTCACCGTCGCGGCGAGTTCCCGTACCTCCTGTTCGCAGGAAGGACAGTTCTCCATGTGCCGCTCGAACTCGGCGCGCTCGTCGGGCGCCAGCGCGTGCAGCACATAGGCGCCGGTCAGCGTGTGCAGATCAGCGGTGGTCATGCGCTCACCCCCAGGCAGTCGCGCAGCCGGATGAGCCCGTCGCGCAGTCTCGTCTTGACCGTGCCCAGCGGCACGGAGAGCAGTTCGGCCACTTCGCGGTAGGCCAGACCCCGGTAGTACGCGAGGGTCACCGACTGGCGCTGGAGTTCGGTCAGTCCACCGAGGCACCGCCGTACCTGCTCGCGTTCGAGCCGGGCCTCCACCTGCTCGGTGACCTCGTCGTACGCGGGTGTCCGCTCCAGCAGCGCCGCCCGCCGTTCGCGGTCCGTGGCCGCCTGCGCCGACCGGACGCGGTCCACGGCGCGCCGGTGGGCCAGCGTGAGGATCCAGGTCATGGCCGATCCGCGGGACGGCTGGAAACGTGCCGCCGTGCGCCACACCTCGATCAGCACTTCCTGGGTCACCTCCTCCGACTGGGCCGGATCCCGCAACACGGCCCGGACCAGGCCGAGTACCGGTCCGCACGCCGCGTCGTACACCCGCGAGAAGGCGTCCTGGTCACCACGGGCCACCAGGGCGAGCAACTGTTGCAGATCCGGTCGCGCCGAGGCGGGACCGCCGATGCGTACGGCGTCGTTCACGCAGCTTCCTCCACTGTGCGGGCATCTCGTCCGGACAGAATCACCAGGCATTCGGTGCTGCTGGTGCTGCGGATTGGTCCGGGTTCGCAGATGGTCGCACGAGGATCGGGCAGCCGGTCCCGCAGGTACCCGTCGGTGGGAGCGGGTTCGGGCGGACAGCCCTCAACGCCCCTGAACGGACACCGGCCGGGTGCTCCGGTCGGCCTCACCCGCGGCACCGGCGGCGGACCGCGTCCGCACCGCGCGCAGCAGCAGGAAGACGGGGAACGCCAGCGGGGAGAGCAGGATCGTGAAGACCAGCAGCGGGCTCATCACCAGGGGGCTGATCCCCAGCCGCCGTCCTTCGAGGTACATCCACTGGCCGAGCAGCAGGTCCCAGGCGATGACCTGCGCCCACACCGCGCCCGCGCCGCCCGCCAGTTCGGTCAGATCGCGGAACCTGTCGAGGTCCGGACTGCTCACGGCCGTCCAGATCTCCGGGAGGACCGGGACAGCCAGGGTCATATAGACGACCAGTACGGGAAGGACGGTCAGCGGGGACGCGGCGACGCGGGCCGTGATACGCCGGGTGGGCGCGAAGATCATCAGCAGCCACACCGGACTCGCCAGATAGAAGGAGAGCTGGAAGAGGAAGGCGGTCATGGCGCGAGCTCCTTTCCGGGTCCGATGGCCCGAGTCGCCGGGGAAGTGGCAATGGATAGTGGAACTACCCACTATCGGATAGCCTTACTATCTATGACGGCGCCGTGTACCGGCAAGGGCGGAAGGATGAACACGTCGTGCGCATAGGGGAGTTGAGTCGCAGGACCGGGGTGCCGGTACCGACGATCAAGTACTACGTCCGCGAAGGGCTCCTGCCCGCCGGCCGGCTGACCAGCCCGAACCAGGCGGCCTACGACGAGGCGCACGAACGCCGACTTCGCCTGATCCGCGCCCTGTTGGATGTCGGCGGCCTCAGGGTGGCGGCCGTCGCGGACGTACTCGCCGCCGTCGACGACGGCGGCAAGTCGGTGCACAGCGTGCTGGGCGTGGCCACGGATCTGATCGGCCCCCGGTACGGCGAGGCGGAGGCGGATGCCGCAGGGGAGGCCGCCCGCGTGCAGGTCAGGGACCTGATCGCCAGGCGCGGCTGGCTCGTCGACGAGGACTCCACGGCCGCGGAGGCGCTCGCCACGGCCCTGGCGGCGCTGGGGCGCGCGGGCCACGGAGACTTCGCCGAAGTGCTCGACGCCTACGCGGACGCGGCGGAAAAGGTGGCCCGGGCGGACCTGGCGTACGTCGCGCGCCGGGCGGGCCTGGACGACCTGGTGGAGAGCGTGGTCGTCGGCACGGTCCTCGGGGACGCGCTACTGGCGTCGCTGCGCCGCATCGCGCAGGCGGACGGGTCGGCGTGGGTGTCCTGGAACGGCCAGGGAGGGGTGGCGAGGGCGGCCGGGGTGGGGGAGCCGCACGAAGGGGTGCGGGGCTGAAGGCGGGGTGTCGGGCGGGTGCGGGTACGGGGTTGCCCGGTTGACCTGTGGCGCGGGTGCGGATCGGCCGGCGGCCGTGGGTACGGACCGGGCCTACGGCCGAGGTACGGGCGCCCGGTGCTCGGCCGAGGCGCGGGCTCGGTCGCCGGCGGGTCCGCGGTGTCACCTGCCGGGGGCGGACGTGCGGGCGTCCCCTGCTCGGTCGAGGCATGGGGTGTGCACCTGTCGGGGCGGGCGTGCCGAGGTGCTGGCGCCCGGGCCGTCGTTCGTCGTCGGTGCGCACCGGGCGAGAACAGGCGGCCCGGCACCCGCGTGTGCGCACATTCGCCGAGGCGCTCCGCCACGCCCCGGATACGGCCCCGCTCAGGCTCAGCCCTCGGCCATCAGCCCCAGGCGTACGCCCCCGACGCGTCGTCAGGCCGCCTGTTCCTGCTCCCGTTCCACCTGCTCGTTCCACTCGCGCTTCACCGCGCGCCACGCCTCGTCGCTCTGACCCAGTCGCCAGTAGCCCGAGATCGACAGCTGCTCGCGCGGTACCTGCCGCTCCAGTCGCAGATGGCGGCGCAGTTCCTTCACGAAGCCGGCCTCGCCGTGGACGAACGCGCACACCGTGCCCTCGGGGAAGTCCAGTGTGGTCACCGCCGCCACCAGCGCCTCGCCGACCGGTCGGCCCGAGCGGTGCAGCCAGTGGATCTCCACTCCGTCGGGGGTGACGACCTTCTGCTCGTCCTCGGGTCCGTCGACCTCCACGAAGGCGTGCACCCGCGCGCCCGTCGGCATGTTCTCCAGCGAAGCGGCGATCGCGGGCAGCGCGCTCTCGTCGCCCACCAGCAGGTGCCAGTCCGCCGCCAAGTCGGGCGCGTATCCGCCGCCGGGGCCGAGGATGCGCATGGTGTCACCCACGCGGGCCCGCGCCGCCCAGGGTCCCGCGAGCCCCTCGTCGCCGTGGACCACGAAGTCGATCGTCAGCTCGCCGCTGTCCCGGTCCCAGCTCCGGACCGTGTACGTGCGGTTCGCCGGCCACTGGTCGCGCGGGAACTCCGCACGGATCTTGTCCATGTCGAACGGCTCCGGGTAGCTGACGCCCTCGGGCGTGAACAGGAGCTTGACGTAGTGGTCGGTGAAGCCGTCGAGGCCGAAGCCCGCCAGCCCTTCGCCGCCGAGGACGACGCGCACCATGTGCGGGGTGAGGTGCTCGGTGTGCACCACCCGCGATTCGTAGGCCTTCGGTGACGTGCGGGCCGGTCGTTCTGCCACGGCGGTCTCCCTGAACTCGTGCTGCTTAGGCTTACCTAAGTTAACACCTCAGGCGCGAAGAGTACCCAGCAAGCGCAGCAGCGCGCCGCCGAGTCCCCACTGCGCCGCCAGTTCGTTCAGGGTCTCCGGATGACGCGGTTCCGTGGGCAGGGCGGGGTCGAACGGAGGCAGTTCGACGTCCGACGCGACCCGGACGACCGTCGGCGCGACCGCCACGTAGTCCCTCGCCTCGTCGAGCCGCTTGCGCTGCGACGGCGTGAGCTTCGCGGCCGGGTCGTCGACGGCGGCCATGATTCCGGCCAGGTCACCGAAGGTGTCCAGCAGTTTGGCCGCGGTCTTCTCGCCGATCCCGGGCACACCGGGCAGGCCGTCGCTCGGGTCGCCCCGCAGCAGCGCCAGATTCACGTACCCGGGGCCGTCCACGCCGTACCTCTCGCGCAGCCAGGCCTCGTCCGTCATCTGGAGTGTCCCGACGCCCTTGACCGGGTACAGCACCCGCCGGCCGCGCGCGTCGTCGACCAGCTGGAACAGGTCACGGTCGCCGGTGACGATGTCCACCGGACCGGTGGCGCGCGCGGTGAGCGTGCCGATGACGTCGTCCGCCTCGTACCCGTCGGCGCCGACCCGGGCGATGCCGAGGGCGTCCAGCACCGCCGCGATCACCGGAACCTGCGGTGAGAGGGTGTCCGGGATCACCTCCTCGTCCGGGAGGCTCCGCTCCGTCTCGACGGCGACGCGGTGCGCTTTGTACGAGGGGATCAGGTCGACCCGCCACTGCGGCCGCCAGTCGTTGTCCCAGCAGGCCACCAGGTCGTCGGGGTGGTGGTCTTGGACCAGCCGCGTGATGAACTCGAGCAGCCCCCGCACGGCGTTGACCGGGGTGCCGTCGGGCGCTCGGACGGAGTCGGGGACCCCGAAATAGGCACGGAAGTACAGGGAAGCGGTGTCGAGGAGCATCAGGCGTCGCGTCACACCCCGATGATGCCGCACCCCACCGACAGTCGGCTCCCACCCGGCGGGTCCCATCGAGGGCCTCTGCGAGCCCCGCGGAGAACCCCGGCGAGCGAGCCCCACGGAAAACCGCGGCCGGCCCGACGGAGAGCCACGGGCCAAGGGGTGAACGGCCCCCGGGGCGGAATGGAGGTGACCTGGGTCACTCTTTCGTTTGGCTTGTTCCCGCCAGGGAAGGCGCGGGCCCGGAGCGGACCCCGTGCATGTTTCAACCATTGTCTCGGGCAAGCGGGCCGACCTCGCGAAGCTCCACGGTCTGCCAGTCGGGGGTGGCAGACCGTTTTCGGTTCGATGGGTGAGGTGTATGTGTCCAGGCTGCAAGCCGAGCACTTGTACAAAGTGTTCGGCAGACGACCCGACGAAGCGGTGAGCAGGCTCGAAGGCGGAGCCGGCCGTGACGAGCTCCGCGCCGACGGCACGACCGCAGCGGTCATCGACGCCTCGTTCGCGGTCGAACCGGGTCAGATCTTCGTCGTCATGGGTCTCTCCGGGTCCGGCAAGTCCACGCTGCTGCGCATGCTGAACGGGCTGCTCGACCCCACTGCCGGACGTGTCCTCTTCGACGGCCAGGACCTCACCGCCCTGAGCCCGCGCGACCTGCGCACCGTCCGCTCCACGAAGATCAGCATGGTCTTCCAGCACTTCGCGCTCTTCCCGCACCGCAGCGTTCTGGAGAACGCCGGCTACGGACTTGAGGTGCAGGGCGTCGCCCGCCCGGAGCGCGAGCGCCGCGCCGCCGAGGCACTGGAGATGGTCGGCCTCGCCGGCTGGGAGAACTCCTGGCCCGACGAGCTGTCCGGCGGTATGCAGCAGCGCGTCGGCCTCGCCCGCGCGCTCGCCACCGACGCCGATCTGCTGTTGATGGACGAGTCCTTCAGCGCGCTCGACCCGCTGATCCGCCGCGACATGCAGGACCAGCTCCTGGAACTCCAGAAGCGGCTGAAGAAGACCATCGTCTTCATCACCCACGACCTGAACGAGGCCATGCGCCTCGGCGACCGCATCGCCGTGATGCGCGACGGCGAGATCGTGCAGCTGGGCACCGCCGAGGACATCCTCGTCACGCCCGCCAACGACTACGTCGCCTCCTTCACCCAGGACGTCGACCGCTCCCGCGTCCTGACCGCCGGCGCGATCATGGCCGACCCGGAGACGGCGTACGGCAGCAGGACGGACAACGGCAAGGAGCTGAAGGGCGCCCGCGACGTACTCGCCGCCGCTCCCGCCACCGTCTCCGCGGACACGTCGATCATCGAGCTGTTCACGCCCTGCTCCACCAGTGGTGTCGCTGTCGCCGTCGTCGACGACGAGGGCGAACTCATCGGCGTCGTGCCGCGTGCCCGGCTGCTCGCCGTCCTCGGCGAGCCCATGACCCCGGCACCCGTACCGCCGCAGAGCACCGCCCCCGCGCAGATCGTCGCCACGGCCGGCGACGCCGACGCGGCCGACAAGGCGGTGGCCAGTGCCTAGGCTCCATCTCGGCGACTGGGTCGACAGCGGTGTCAACTGGCTCCAGTCCCACCTCTCCTGGCTGTTCGACGCCATCAGCGCGGTCGTCACCGGGATGTACGACGGCATCGACTCGGTGCTCTCCGCACCCGAACCGCTGCTGTTCGCGGGCATGCTCGCCGTCGTCGCCTGGTGGCTGCGCGGACTGCTCGCCGGCGGGCTCGCTTTCGCGGGCTTCGCCCTCATCGACTCCATCGAGCTGTGGGACGACGCGATGTCGACCCTCTCGCTGGTGCTCGTCGCCACCATCGTCACGCTGGTGATCGCCGTTCCGCTCGGCATCTGGGCCTCGCGCTCCAAGACCGTCAGCGCGGTGACCCGGCCGGTCCTGGACTTCATGCAGACGATGCCGGCGATGGTGTATCTGATCCCCGGCATCATCTTCTTCGGCGTCGGCGTGGTGCCCGGTATCATCGCCACCATCGTCTTCGCGCTGCCGCCCGGCGTACGGATGACCGAGCTCGGCATCCGCCAGGTCGACGAGGAACTCGTCGAGGCCGCCGAGGCCTTCGGCACCACTCCGCGCAACACCCTGCTGCGTGTACAGCTGCCGCTCGCGCTGCCCACGATCATGGCCGGCATCAATCAGGTCATCATGCTGGGCCTGTCCATGGTCGTCATCGCCGGCATGGTCGGCGGCGGCGGGCTCGGCGGCGCCGTGTACCGCGCCATCGGCAACGTCGACATCGGTCTCGGCTTCGAGGCGGGCATCTCCATCGTCATCCTCGCCATGTACCTGGACCGGATCACCGGCGCGCTCGGCCGGCAGGTATCCCCGCTGGGCCGTCGCGCGATCGCCCGGGCCAAGGCGCTGACCGGCGGGCTGAAGATCTGGGACCACCGCCCGCAGCCCGTCGTCGCGGTCGTCGGTGTTGTCGTCCTCGCCTTGGTCGCGGGCGGTATGGGCATGTTCGGCGGCACCAAGTCCGCCGACGCGTCCGACGCCTCGAACGTGGGTGGGGGCAAGAAGGTCTCCATCGGCTACATCCCCTGGGACGAGGGCATCGCCTCCACCTTCCTGTGGAAGGAGCTGCTGGAGCAGCGCGGCTACGAGGTCGAGACCAAGCAACTGGAGGCGGGGTCGCTGTACACCGGACTCGCCGGCGGTCAGATCGACTTCGAGACCGACTCCTGGCTGCCCGTCACCCATGCCCAGTACTGGAAGAAGTACGGGAGCAAGCTGGAGGACCTCGGCTCCTGGTACGGCCCCACGTCCCTGGAGCTGTCCGTGCCCTCCTATGTGAAGGGTGTCGACTCGCTGGCGGACCTCAAGGGGAAGTCGGCGCAGTTCAAGGGCCGGATCATCGGCATCGAGCCGAGCGCCGGAATGATGGGCCTGCTCAAGGACAAGGTGCTCAAGGAGTACGGCCTGGAGGGCGAGTACAAGGTCGTCGACGGGTCGACGCCCGGCATGCTCGCCGAGCTGAAGCGCGCGTACGAGAAGAAGGAACCGATCGTCACCACGCTGTGGTCGCCGCACTGGGCCTACAGCACCTACGACCTGAAGAAGCTCAAGGACCCCAAGGTGTCGTGGGGCAAGGGCGACGGCGTGCACACGCTCGCGCGCAAGGGCTTCTCGGCGGACAACCCGCAGGTCGGCAAGTGGCTGAAGAGCTTCGAGATGACCGAGAAGCAGCTCACGGACCTCGAAGCGACGATCCAGAAGACCGGCAAGGGCAAGGAGCAGGACGCCGTACGCGACTGGCTGGCCAAGAACCCCGGGCTCGCCGACAAGTGGACCCCCGTCGCCGAGGCGGGCAAGGCCGCGAACGGCAAGGACGAGCGCGAACGCCCGCTGGAGGTCGCCTGGTTCCCGTGGGAGGAGGACATCGCCGCCACCTACCTGTGGAAGGCGGTCCTCGAGGAGCGCGGGTACAGGATGAACCTCAAGCAGTTCGAGGTCGGTCCGATGTACACCGCGATGTCGCGCGGTCAGATCGACGTCCAGTTCGACGGCTGGCTGCCGAACACCCAGAAGAAGTACTGGGACAAGTACGGCGACAAACTCACCGACGTCGGCTCCTGGTACGGGCCCACCTCACTGGAGATCGCGGTGCCCTCCTATGTGAAGGGTGTCGACTCGCTCGACGATCTCAAGGGCCGTGCTGGAGAGTTCAAAGGCCGGATCGTCGGTATCGAGCCAGGCACCGAGACCATGAACATCCTCAAGAACAAAGTCCTGCCGGGCTACGGCATCGACGGTGAGTACAAGGTCGTCGACAGCTCCACCCCCGGCATGCTCGCCGAGCTCAAGCGGGCGTACGCCAAGAAGGAACCGATCGCCGTCATGCTGTGGACCCCGCACTGGGCCTACAACGAGTACGGCCTCACCAAGCTGAAGGACCCCAAGAAGGCCTTCGGCGCAGGGGACCGGATCCACACGGTGGCGAGCAAGGACTTCCCGAAGAACTATCCGCGGCTGACCACCTGGCTCAAGAACTTCAAGCTCAGCGAGGAGCAGCTCGCCGGTCTGGAGAACGAGATCCAGAAGCGCGGAACGGGACACGAGGAGGAGGCGGTGAAGGCCTGGATGAAGGAGAACCCGGGCATCGCCGACCGGATGGCACCGCAGTAGCGGTCGCACACAGTGACGGCGGGGTTCCCGCCGTGCCCGGAGCGCAACGGGGTGGTTCCCGCCAGAGGCGGGGGCCGCCCCGTCCGGCTTTCCCCGCCGGCCCCGGGCCCGTGACCTGATGCGGGAGCGGTCGGACCCCGATGCTGCGTAAGGTGAAGACAGACCAGGGGAAGGGGAGCCCGGCAGATGGACGAGAAGGACGGCAAGGACCCGAAGGAGACCGAGCGTCTTCGCGTCGGCGCCGCCGTGCGCCGACGCCGCCGCGCGCTCGACCTCACCCTTGCCACGGTGGCCGAGCGCAGCGGCCTGTCCATCCCCTTCCTCAGCCAGGTCGAGAACGAACGCGCCCGCCCCAGCGTCCGCTCCCTCCAGCGGGTCGCCGACGCCCTGGAGACCACGACGAGCCGGCTGCTGGCCGCCTCCGACGCCGCCCGCACGGTCGCCGTCGTACGCGCCGACGAGGACGACGACGCGCCTCCCGTGCCGAGGGCCCGGCGGCTCGTCCGCGGCCGTCACCAGCTCGAAGCCCTGGAATTCACCGGGGAGCACGACACCGGCGGAGAGTTCCAGCACCGCAACGACGAGCTGATGTACATCGCCGACGGGGCGGTGGAGCTGGAGGCCGAGGGCCGCGCCTACCGCCTGGTCCGGGGTGACACCCTGTTCCTGTCCGGCGGGGTACGGCACCGGTGGCGGGCGACCCTGCCGGAGACCCGCATCGTCGTGGTCACCGTCGCAGAGCATCTCGAGACGCCGGAGCCGTAGGCCGGCCGGCAGCCTTCAGGAGCCCTGATGCGTGTGGTTTCCCTCGTGCCCTCGCTGACCGAGGCGGTGGCCGTCAGCGCGCCCGGGACGCTGGTCGGCGCCACGGACTGGTGCACTCATCCGGCGGATCTCGACGTCCCGCGCGTCGGCGGCACCAAGAACCCCGACGTACCCGCGGTGATCGGCCTTGGCCCCGATCTGGTGATCGCGAACGACGAGGAGAACCGGGAGCCCGACCTCGCCGCCCTGCGCGCCGCGGGCGTCGAGGTCCTGGTCACCGAGGTGCGCGACCTGGAGCAGGCCCTCGGCGAACTGAGGCGGGTGCTGGTGGAGGGCTGCGGTCTCGCTCAGCCGGAATGGCTCGACGAGGCCCGTGAGGCCTGGTCGTCCGTCGCACCACTGGACGAGCCGGGTCCGTTGCGCGCCGTCGTCCCCATCTGGCGGCGGCCCTGGATGGTGCTCGGTCGTGACACCTTCGCCGGCGATCTGCTGGCGAGGCTCGGCGTGACGCATGCCTACGCCGGGCACGCCGAGCGCTACCCGCGCGTCCCGTTGGACGAACTGCGCGAGACCGGAGCGCGGCTGGCGGTGCTCCCCGACGAGCCGTACCGCTTCACCGCGGAGGACGGACCCGAGGCGTTCCCCGACATGGCGGCGGCGCTCGTCAGCGGCCGCCATCTGACCTGGTACGGGCCGTCGTTGGCGGAGGCGCCGGCGGTGCTCAGCGCGGCGCTGCGAGCAGCGCTCCGCTGAGCAGGCCGCGCACCGTGCGCACGCCCGCCACCGCCCAGCCGGTGACCAGCAGCAGATAGAGGCCGACGGCCAGCCACCGCAGCGCCGGCAGTCCGGTGTGATGGGCCAGACTCGCCGCGCCCGTCACACAGGTGCCGACGGGGAAGGTGAAGGCCCACCAGCTCATCGAGAACGGCAAACCGTCCCGGGCGGCCCGCACCAGCATGGCGCCGGCGAGCACCAGCCACATCAGGGCGAAGCCCATCACGGGCACGCCGTAGATCACGGCGAAGGCGGCGAATCCCGTGGCGTACGGCGCCTGGACCGCGGCCGGGGCCACGTCCGCGAGTTTGCCGACCGCCGTCGTCGACTGGCCGAGCGGGCCGAGGACCAGGAAGAGCGTCGGGGTCAGCGCGAGGGGCAGCCGGCCGTGGTGGACCAGCCGGGAGAAGACCACCGGCAGGATCACCAGCGTGGCGATCAGGCTGATGCCGAACATCGCGTAGCTGCCGAGCAGCAGCGCCTCGCGCCCCTGGCCGGCGGGCAGCTGCGGGACCAGGAAGGGGCCGAGGGACGCCGCGACCATGGGGGAGACGACGGGCAGCAGCCACACCGGTGTGGCCGTGCCCGGTGTCACGCGCTGGCGGACGATCATCAGATAGGGGACGGCGACCGCCACGACGAGACCGATGAGGGTACCGACGGCGAAGAGGGCGAAGGCGGCCACGACCGCCGCGGGTTCGCCGATCACGTCCCGGCCGACGGAGACCGTGCCGATGCCGACGGCCAGCAGTGCCATCGACAGACACCCGTAGAAGGGCGCGATCGCCGGGTCGAGCAGATGGGCGCGGGCCTGGTCGGAGTGGTGGAGCCAGTGCGCCGCGCGGGCGAGGAGCACCACGACCAGCAGCACCGCGGACAGCGCCCATATCGCCTCACAGACGGTTCGCAGGCCCGGGACGTGGTAGGGGAGCGCGGCACCGGCGTTGGCGACGATGGCGGTGCCCATGACGCTCGCGTACCAGTTCGGCCCGAAGTGGCGCAGCGTCGGCAGCCGTACGGTCGTCAGCGAAGGGGTGGTCGCTTCGGCGACGGTGCGAGTGCGGGGGTGTACGGCGGTGACCATGTCTTCACTGTCCTGGCGTGCGGCACTCCCCACCAGGGATCTTCTTCCTATGGCCCCATAAGCTGGATTTATGAGCAGGGGACCGAAGGACGAGGACCAGGGCGAGCGCGTACCGCTGGCACACCGCGTGCCGGATCTGGGCGCACTGGAACTGCTGCTGGCCGTCGCCCGGCACGGCAGTCTCGGCCGGGCGGCGCGCGAGCTCGGTATCACCCAGCCCGCCGCGAGCAGCCGGATCCGCTCCATGGAGCGGCAGCTGGGCGTCGCTCTGGTGGACCGCTCACCGCGCGGCTCCCGGCTCACCGACGCGGGGGCGCTGGTCACCGACTGGGCGCGGCGGGTCGTGGAGGCGGCGGAGGCGTTCGACGTGGGGACGCAGGCGCTGCGGGGGCGGCGCGACTCGCGGCTGCGGGTCGCGGCTTCGATGACCATCGCGGAGTATCTGCTGCCCGGCTGGCTCATCGCGCTGCGCTCGCAGCGGCCCGGGACGGCGGTCTCGCTGCTGGCGGGCAACTCCGCGACCGTGGCTCAGCAACTGCTCGCGGGCGACGCGGACCTCGGTTTCGTGGAGGGGCTGTCGGTGCCGGAGGGCCTGGACGGCGCGGTGATCGGCCAGGACCGGCTGCTGGTCGTGGTGGCACCGGGACACCCCTGGGCGCGGCGCAAACGCCCCCTGAAGGCCGGTGAGCTGGCTTCTGAACCCCTGATCCTGCGGGAGCGCGGATCGGGTACGCGCCAGGTGCTCGACTCGGCGCTCACCGACCACGGGGGCCTGGCGGCACCACTGCTGGAACTGGCGTCGACGACGGCGGTGAAGGCGGCGGCGGTGAGCGGGGCGGGTCCCGCGGTACTCAGCGAGCTGGCGGTGAGCGAGGAAGTCGCCGCACGGCGGCTGACGGAGGTCCCGGTGGAGGGAGTGAGCATGGACCGGTCGCTGCGCGCGGTCTGGCCGTCCTCCCACCGGCCCACCGGGCCGGCGAGAGAGCTCCTGTCCCTGACGCAGGGCTGAGCGGCGGGTCGGGGGAGCGGTTCCCCGAGGCTGCTGCGTCGGGCCGGGAGCGTCGAGCCGAGAGCCGTACGAGGGCAGCAGCCGCAGGTGTGAGGGCGGCTGCCCGGGGGGGCGCCGACCGCAGCCGGCCCCCCGACCGTCAGCCGCCCCCGCCCCCGCCCGCGCCCGCGCCCAAGCCGTCAGTCGCCCGCGCCCACGCCCCGACCGTCAGCAGCCCGCGCCCTCCGCCGTCAGCGCCCACGCCTCCGACCATCAGCAGCCGTGCCCCCGCCGTCAGCAGCCCGCGCCCCCGGCCGTCAGCCCGCCGAAGCCTCCACCAGAGCCCGCATCACCCGGACGTCCTCGCCCATCTCCGGGTGCCACTGCACCCCCAGCACCCACCCGTCCGCGGTCTCGACCGCCTCCACCGTCCCGTCGTCCGCGTGCGCGCCCGGCGTCAGGGCCGGGGCCAGGACGTCGAGCGACTGGTGGTGGTAGGCCGGGACCTTCGTCGCCTCCGGGGTGATGGAGGCGAACCGGGTGCCCGGGACCGGCCGGACCGTGTGGGTGCCGAAGACGCCCACACCGCCCACATGCCCGTCCAGGTGCTGTACCAGGGTTCCGCCGAGCGCCACGTTCAGCAGCTGCATCCCGCGGCAGATCCCCAGCAGCGGCGTGCCCGTGGCCAGTGCCGCGTGGATCAGGGCGAGCTCCCAGGCGTCCCGGTCCCGCGCGGGCGGCCCGGTACGCGGGTCCGCCTGCGCGCCGTACCGCGCGGGCTCCACGTCAGCACCGCCCGCGATCACCAGACCGTCCAGCCGGGCCACGACCGCCTCGGCCGAGGCCGGGTCCTCGTCCGGCGGGAGCAGCGTCGCGAGCCCGCCCGCCGCCTGGACCATGCGGGGATACGCCGCGGGCAGCAGCGCCGCGGGCAGCTCCCACACCCCCCACTTCGCGGGGTTGAGGTAGGTGGTCACCCCGATGAGCGGCTTGGACACGGTGGCTCCGTTCGTTCCTGTCACGTGCGTCATTTGCGTTCGAGTTCGGCCTCCGCCGCCGCCAGCGCCGCGAACTCCTCCTCCGGCGCCTTCGCGACCAGATGATGCCGAGAGTAGAACGCGAAGTAGGCGAGTGCGACGGCGTAGACGCCGAGCGCGATGTACGCCGCGTCCTTGTCCACCAGGAACGTCGCCACCAGCGCGGAGAGCGCGAGGACGAAGGCGACCGAGGAGGTGACGACGCCGCCCGGGGTGCGGTACGGGCGCGGAAGCCCCGGTTCGCGGCGCCGCAGCACGATGTGCGACAGGGCCATCAGCGCATAGCTGATCGTCGCGCCGAACACCGCGATGTTGAGCATCCGCGCGCCGTTGCCCGTGCCCGCCGCCAGGGCGAATCCGAGCGCGCCCGGGATCAGCAGGCCGAGGTAGGGCGACTTGCGGCGGCTGGTGAGCGAGAGGAAGCGCGGAAGGTATCCGGCCCGGGAGAGAGCGAAGAGCTGGCGGGAGCCCGCGTAGATCAGCGAGAAGAACGACGCGACGAGGCCGGCGAGCCCCGCGTAGTTGACGAAGCGGCTCAGTGGTGTCGGGTCGCCGCTGCCCTCCAGGGCGACCACGAGCGGGTTGCCGGCGTCCTTCAGGGCGTCCGATCCGCTCGCGCCCGTCGCGGCGAAGAACGTGAGCACGGCGAGCAGCGCCAGGACGCCCATGGAGATGGCGAGGGCCTTCGGCATCGAGCGCACCGGGTCCTTCGCCTCCTCGGCGGCGAGCGGCACGCCCTCGACGCCCAGGAAGAACCACATGCCGAAGGGGAAGGCCGCCCAGATGCCCAGCAGACCGAACGGCAGCCAGGAGCTCGAGGCGAAGGCGTTCGTGTCCACGGCGATGTCGTCGAGGCCGCCCGCCGAGAAGTCGGTGAACGCGCCGACCACGAAGATCAGCAGCGCCGCGACCGCGATGGCGGTGACGACCAGGCTGAAGCGCAGCGCCTCGCCGACTCCCCACAGATGGATCCCGATGAAGATAACGAAACAGGCGAGATAGACCGGCCAGCCCGATTCCAGGCCGAAGAGGTTGAGTGACTCGACGTAGTCACCGATGAAGATCGAGATCGCCGCGGGCGCGAGGATGTACTCGATAAGGATCGCCGTGCCGGTGAGGAAGCCGCCCCAGGTACCGAGGGCACGACGGGCGAATCCGTAGCCGCCGCCCGCCGTGGGCAGGATCGCCGAGAGTTCGGCGAGGGCGAAGACGAGACAGGCGTACATCACGCCCATCAGCAGGGTGGCGATCGCGAGGCCGCCGAAGCCGCCCTTGGCGAGGCCGGTGTTCCAGCCGGCGAAGTCGCCGGAGACGACATAGGCCACGCCGAGTCCGGTGAGCAGCAGCCAGCCTGCGCTGCCCCGGCGCAGGGTGCGCCGCCGGAGATAGGCGTCGTCGGCGGGGGAAGTGGTGCGCGGGGTCGTGCCTTCGGCCATGAGTCGCTCCTGGCAGTCAAAGGTTTGTGCGGACACCTTTGCGGCAGAGATCCGGAATGCGCAACCCCTGTGCGTAAAGGTGAGGTTACGGATCGGCCCGCGCCCCCGTGCCGGGCTGCCCGCCGTCCGGTCAGGGCAGAAAACCGCGCAGCAGTGCCGCGGTGCCCTCGCAGTGCTCCCGCATCACCTCCCGAGCCGCGTCGGCGTCCCCGTCCAGCACCGCCTCGACCAGCGCGCTGTGCTGCTGCTGGGAGTGTTCGAGGTTGCGCACGAGCAGCGGAATGCAGTCGAGCAGATCGTTGAGGGTCGCCCGCACCGCGGCGTACCGGGCGGCCAGCGTCGGGGACCCGGACAGTTCCGCGAGGGTCAGATGCAGCAGCGTGTCCGCGCGCCGGTACGCGGCCAGCGGGGCGTCGTGCGTGGACGACAGGGCGGTGCGCAGCCGCTTCGCGCCCTGGTCGGTCAGCCCGTGCGCGGCGCACAGTCCCGCCGCGCCGACCTCCAGCACCTCGCGGAAGCGCAGCGTGTCCTCGACATCGACGGCCGCCACCCGGCGGCGCAGCTCGTCCTCGCCGTGGGCGTCCGGGCGGTGCAGCACGAAGGTGCCGCCGTAACGGCCGCGCCGGCTCTCCACCAGGCCCTGGTCGGCGAGGACCTTCAGCGCCTCGCGCAGGGTGACCCGGCTGATGCCCATCCGCTCGGCGAGCTCACGCTCCGCGGGCAGCCGCTCGCCGCCGGGGACCAGCCCGAGCCGCAGAAGCTGAAGAATCTGCTCCAGTGCCTCCTCGAAGCCGTTGCCCGCGCGTACGGGGCGCAGCACGGGTGTCAGCCGGTCGGCCGCATCGTTCGTCTTCGCCACGTCACCGTTCCCTCTTCCCAGGCAATGGTCTTCGGTAATACCTTATAGCTTCCGGCTGACCCAAGGAGGCGTAATCCCGTGGCAGACCGCAAACCCCCGCTCGGGGTCGAGGAGCTTCGTGCCCTCGTCGCGAGCGGTGAGATCGACACCGTCGTCCTGGCCTTCCCCGACATGCAGGGGCGGCTCCAGGGCAAGCGGTTCGCCGCACCGTTCTTCCTCGACGAGGTCCTCGAACACGGCACCGAGGGCTGCAACTACCTCCTCGCCGTCGACACCGAGATGAACACCGTCGACGGCTACGAGATGTCCTCGTGGGAGCGCGGCTACGGCGACTTCGCCATGCACCCCGACCTCGCCACCCTGCGCCGCATCCCCTGGAACGAGGGCACCGCCCTCCTCGTCGCCGACCTCGCGTGGAACGACGGCTCACCCGTCGTCGCCGCGCCCCGCCAGGTCCTGCGCCGCCAGCTGGAGCGCCTCGCCGAGCACGGGCTCACCGCCCATGCCGGCACGGAGCTCGAGTTCATCGTCTTCAAGGACACCTACGAGCAGGCCTGGGACCGTCACTACCGCGACCTCACCCCGGCCAACCAGTACAACATCGACTACTCCGTCCTCGGCACCGGACGGATCGAGCCGCTGCTGCGCCGCATCCGCAACGAGATGGCCGCGGCCGGACTGACCGTCGAGTCCGCCAAGGGCGAGTGCAACCCCGGCCAGCACGAGATCGCCTTCAAGTACGACGAAGCCCTGATCACCTGCGACCAGCACGCCGTCTACAAGACCGGCTCCAAGGAGATCGCCTCGCAAGAGGGTGTCTCGCTCACCTTCATGGCCAAGTACAACGAGCGCGAGGGCAACTCCTGCCACATCCACCTCTCGCTCCAGGACGAGAACGGCACCAACGTCATGGCGGGCGACGGCCCCGGCGGCATGTCCCCGGTCATGCGCCACTTCCTCGCCGGACAACTGGCCGCCCTGCGCGAGTTCTCGCTGCTGTACGCGCCCAACATCAACTCCTACAAGCGGTTCCAGCCCGGCTCCTTCGCGCCGACCGCCGTCGCCTGGGGCTACGACAACCGCACCTGCGCGCTGCGCGTCGTCGGCCACGGCCGCTCCATGCGCTTCGAGAACCGGCTCCCGGGCGGTGACGTCAACCCCTACCTCGCCGTCGCCGGACTCGTCGCGGCCGGGCTGCACGGCATCGAGCAGAAGCTGGAGCTGCCCGAGGAGTGCACCGGCAACGCGTACACCGCCGGATACGAGCGGGTCCCCACCACCCTGCGGGAAGCCGCCGAGCTCTGGGAGAACAGCGCCATCGCCCGGGCCGCCTTCGGCGACGAAGTCGTGGCGCACTACCGCAACATGGCGCGGGTCGAACTCCAGGCGTTCGATGCCGCGGTGACCGACTGGGAGCTCCGACGCTCCTTCGAACGTCTGTGAGGCACGTTGTGACGCACGCCCATCACGAGGTGGTCAACCCCGCCACGGGCCAGGTGATCGAGACCGTTCCGGCGACGAGCGCCGCCGAGGTCGACGCCGCCGTCGCGCTCGCCGCGAAGGCCCAGGAGGGCTGGGCGGCCGCCGCCCCCGCCGACCGGGCCCGGCTGCTGCGCCGGTTCGCCGGCGTCGTGGACGAACACGTCGAGGAGCTGGCCCGGCTGGAAGTGCGCCAGGCCGGCCACACCATCGGCAACGCCCGCTGGGAGGCCGGCAACGTCCGCGACCTCCTCGACTTCGCCGCCGGGGGAGTCGAACGCCTCAGCGGACGCCAGATCCCCGTCGCCGGCGGCCTCGACATCACCATCCTCGAACCCCTCGGCGTCATCGGGGTGATCGCGCCGTGGAACTTCCCCATGCCGATCGCCGCCTGGGGCTCCGCCCCCGCGCTCGCCGCAGGGAACGCCGTCCTCCTCAAACCGGCCGAGACCACACCGCTGACAGCGCTGCGACTGGCCGAACTCGCCCTGGAGGCAGGCCTGCCCGAGCATCTCTTCCAGGTGCTGCCGGGAGCGGGCGACGTGACGGGCAACGCGCTCGTCGAGCACCCCGGCGTGGCCAAGATCGTGTTCACCGGATCCACCCGGGTCGGCAAGAGCATCATGGCCCGCAGCGCACCCCTGGTGAAGCGGGTGACGCTCGAACTCGGCGGCAAGAGCCCCAACATCGTCTTCGCCGACTCCGATCTCCAGGCGGCCGCCGCGGCCACCCCCATGTCCTTCCTCGACAACAGCGGACAGGACTGCTGCGCCCGGACCCGCATCCTGGTGCAGCGCACGGTGTACGACCGGTTCCTCGACCTGCTCGCCCCCGCGATCGAGTCCGTCGTCGTGGGCGACCCCGCCGACGAGAAGACCCAGATGGGCCCGCTCATCTCGCAGATCCAGCTGGACCGTGTGCGCTCCTACGTCCCCGACGACCTGCCCGGCATCCGGGGCAGCGCCCCCGAAGGCCCCGGCTTCTGGTTCGCGCCCACCGTCCTCACCGACATCGCGCCCGACGCCCCGCCCGCCTGCGAGGAAGTCTTCGGACCGGTGGCCGCCGTCCTGCCCTTCGACGACGAGGCCGACGCGATCCGGCTCGCCAACGCCACCGACTACGGACTCTCCGGTTCGATCTGGACCCGCGACATCGGCCGCGCCCTGCGCGTCTCGCGGGCCGTCGCCGCCGGCAACCTCTCCGTCAACTCCCACAGCAGCGTGCGCTATTCGACCCCGTTCGGCGGCTACAAGCAGTCCGGCCTCGGCCGCGAACTCGGCCCCGACGCCCTGACCGCATTCACCGAGACCAAGAACGTCTTCATCAGCACGGAGGCCTGAGTACTCATGACCGACACCGCACACATCTGCCGCCGACTGGTGGGCCGTACCGCAGTCATCACCGGCGCCGGCAGCGGCATCGGCCTGGCGACGGCCCGCCGTCTCGCCTCCGAGGGCGCCAACGTCGTCTGCGGCGACATCGACGAGGTCGCCGGCAAGGCGGCCGCCGACGAGGTCGGGGGCACCTTCGTCCAGGTCGACGTCACCGACGCCGAGCAGGTCGAGGCCTTGTTCAAGGCGGCGTTCGACACCTACGGCTCCGTCGACATCGCCTTCAACAACGCGGGGATCTCGCCGCCCGACGACGATTCGATCCTGAGCACCGGCCTGGAGGCGTGGAAGCGCGTCCAGGACGTCAACCTCACCTCCGTCTTCCTGTGCTGCAAGGCCGCCATCCCCTACATGCAGCGGCAGGGCCGCGGCTCCATCATCAACACGGCCTCGTTCGTGGCCATCATGGGAGCGGCGACCTCGCAGATCTCGTACACCGCGTCCAAGGGCGGCGTACTCGCCATGACCCGCGAACTCGGCGTGCAGTTCGCCCGCGAAGGCATCCGGGTCAACGCGCTCTGCCCGGGACCGGTCAACACCCCGCTGCTCCAGGAGCTGTTCGCCAAGGACCCCGAGCGGGCCGCGCGCCGTCTGGTGCACATCCCGGCGGGCCGCTTCGCGGAGGCGGACGAGATCGCCTCCGCGGTGGCGTTCCTCGCCAGCGACGACTCGTCGTTCATCAACGCGACGGACTTCCTGGTGGACGGCGGAATCGCCGGGGCGTACGTCACACCCGTGTAGAACGCCCGAACGGGCCGCCGGGGACAGCCCTTAGGCTGGCCGGATGAGCATGACGACCCCGGCCGGCTGGTACCCGGACCCGAGTGTCTCCGGCACCGAACGCTGGTGGGACGGGACCGCCTGGACCGCGCACACCCGCGCGGTCCAGGTGCCGGTCCCGGCCGCCGGGTTCGGTCCGCCGATGGCGCAGACCGGCGCTCCGCGCGGCGAACCGAAGGGCCGGCTCGTGGCGTTCGCCGTCGCCGGCGTCGTTCTGGTGGCCGCCGTCGCGACCGCGGCCGTCCTGCTCGCACCCGGCGACGACAGCGGTACCGACGCGGCGCCGAGTGCCACCGCGCCCGTCAGCACCTCCCCGGACCCGCAGGACACACCGTCCCCGACAGCATCCGCCGACGACGCCGACGTGCTGACCGACCAGCTCAACGGGATCTCGATACCGATCCCCGAGGGCTGGGAGAAGTCCGACAGCACCCTCGACGAGGGCACGACCATGCGCACGGAGCTGACGTACGAATGCCCGGCCGGCGGTTCGTCGCTCTGCCGGCACGGCCGGATCTCGTCCATCGCCTCCGGCGGGACCTCCGCCACCACACCCCGAGCCCTCGCCGAGCAGGACATCGTCACGGCGGCGGACAAGGCGTACGACGAAGACGTGCTCGGCAACCGGATCCACGGCGGTATCACCTCACACACCGTCCTCAAGTCCCAGTCCTTCGCCGTCGCCGGGCGTGCGGGACATCTGGTGCGCTGGCGGGTCGTCACCGGCAAGGGCGCCGGCGGGTACGTCCAGTCGCTCGTCTTCCCCTCGACCGTGGGCACCGAGGCCATGGTCATCGTCCGCTTCGCCTTCGACGCCGGTCCCGACGCGCCGAAGCTCGCCGACATGGACAGGATCGCGGCGAGCATCCGGGCGGACGGTGACACGGCGGGCGGAGGCGTCGGCAGCAGCATCGGACCGGGCAACTGACCCTGCCCGTCAGCGGATCCCGCGCGTACGGGGAGGGTCATCCGGCGGTCACAGGAAGGTGCGGCCCTCGCCCCGGTAGGTGGGCGCCGTCCCGGTGACCCGGTCCCCTTCGATCAGCTGGAGCGTGTCGAACCGCTCGCACATCTCGCCCGCCTTGGCATGCCGGAACCACACCTTGTCACCGATCAGCAGGTCGTCCGCGGGGGAGCCCAGCAACGGCGTCTGCACCTCGCCGGCCGCCTCCTGCGGGTCGTAGCGCAGCCCTTCGGGCAGATAGGGGACCGGCAGCCGGTCCGCCCCGGCGGCTCCGGAGGCGGGGTAACCGCCGCCGAGCACCGTGACCACACCCACTCCGGGCCGGCGCACCACGGGCTGGGCGAAGAGGGCGGCCGGACGGCCGGAGAAGGAGGTGTAGTTGTCGAACAGCCGCGGGACGTACAGCCCCGAGCCCGCCGCGATCTCGGTGACGGCGTCCTCGGCCGCGGTGTGCTGCACGCTGCCGGTACCGCCGCCGTTGACGAACTCCAGGTCCGGCGCCACCGCACGGACCGCCCGCACCACGGCAGCCCGCCGGACCGCCAGTTCCTTGCGGGCCGTCGCCTGCATGAGCCGAATCGCACGGGAACGCAACGGACGGCCGCCGATCGCGTCACCGACACCGGCGACATGACCCTCGTACGCCATCAGCCCCACCAGCCGGAAGCCCGGCCGGCGGGCGATCGAGCGGGCCAGCTCGGCCAGTTGCGCCGGCTCCCGCAGCGGCGAACGGCGAGCGCCCACCCGGATCCGGCCCCCGAGCAGGTGCAGCGCGGTGTCCAGCTCCAGACAGACCCGGATCTCTTCCCTGCCCCCGGCGCGGGACGCCTCGATCAGGTCGAGCTGCGCCGTGTCGTCGATCATCACGGTCACGGCGGCGGCGAGCTTCGGGTCGGCCGCGAGCTCGGCGTAGCCCGCGCGGTCCGCCGACGGATAGGCCAGCAGCACGTCGTCGAAGCCGGCCCTGGCCAGCCACAGCGACTCGTCCAGCGTGAACGACATGATCCCGGCGAAGCCGTCCCTCGCCAGCACCCGCTCCAGCAGCACCCGGCAGCGCACGGACTTGCTCGCGACGCGGACGGGCTTGCCCCCGGCTCTGCGCACCAGATCCTCGGCGTTGGCGTCGAAGGCGTCGAGATCGACGACGGCGAGCGGAGCGTCGAGATGGGCGGTGGCCCTGTCGTAGTGGGCCCGGTCAGCGGCGCGGGGAGTCATGGCCCGAGCTTGCCAGACCGGATTACCCGGGGGTAGGGGGACGTTTTGGGCAGATCCCCACGGAGGCGGGGTCTCGGTGCCGTGGGGGGTACCTCAACCCGTAGAGTGACGCACACGCGGTGACGAACGGGCCTGCCCCGAGAGGCGATCCGTTGGTGTACGTGGACATGGACCCGGGGGGCCGTATGAGTACGGAGGCGCAGCGTCCTCCCGGCCCCGAGGACCCGGACCACCGTACGGCGCCCCGCCACCAGGACGCCCCCCGTTCCGCACGAATCCCCCAGACGCAGCGCCCGTCCGGCCTTCGCGACCTGCTGCCCCCTGAGCGCACCCCCGGCACGCCGGCCCAGAATGGTCGCGTTCCGGACGGGGCGCAGAACGCGCCCGTTTCACCCGCCAGGGCGCCGGAACCGCGTCGTCCCGAGAGTGCTCCGCCCGCCCGGCACCCGTCCCGCGACGGCGACCCGCGCCAGGCCTCCGTGCCGCCGCGTGGCGACGCACAGTCCGGTACGTCCGCGGGGGCCCCTCGCCCCGCGTCCGGTGACCGGCATGCGGCTCCGCCGATGCCCGACGGCCCTCCCCGCGCCACGTACCGCCCCGAGAAGGCCCCGCACACGGCTCCGCGTGAGCCGCGTCCCGCGCGCCCGGGCTCCGAACACCCAGGTCGCCCGGGGGGCGACCGCCCGGCGGTTCCGCCGCAGACGGCGGCCCCGAACGCTCCATCGGTCGGCTCCCCGGAGGCACGCCGCCCCGAAGCTCCAGCGCCGGCGTCGCGTCCGGCCGACCGGCAGCCGGCCCGTCCCGACAGCGTGCCGCGTCCCGCGACGGGCGACGGGCGCGTTGCCCCCTCCGGCCCGGACGGCGTGCCCGCTCCCGCGCCTCGTGGTCCCGGGACCGCGGCTCGTGCGAACGGCGGGCAGATCGCGGCCCGTCGCCCGGCCGCGCCCCCGACTGCCACCGAACGCCACTCCGTACCGGCCCGTCCCGACGGGCAGCCCGGGCGGCCCCCGGCAGCACGACGGCCCGAGCCCTCGCACAGCCCGCGTCCCACGTCCGGCGACCGTCATCCCGTGACGCCCCGGCCCGACGTGCCGTCGAGCCGTCCGGGCGCGGACGCCGCAGCGGACACCGCCCGGCGCGGGCGGATCGGCCCATGGCCCCAGGGGCCTCGGCGCGAGACCGCGGAGCCGCTCGCCGCCCGGATCATGGAGCCGCCGGCCGCGCCGCCGCGACCCGACACACCGCCCGTCGAGACCACCACCCGACTGCGGCCCATCGCCGCGCCCCGCTCCGCGCCCGCGGGCGGTCCGCCACCCGAGGCGCCGCCCCGGCCCGCCGCTCCGCCGCGGCGGAGGCCGGTCGGATCCGTCGATCTCACCCCGCGACCGGACGCGACGCCGTCCGCCTACTCCTGGGTGCCGCCGGAGACGCCGAGCGAGATGACCACGCGGCTGCGTCCCGTACCCGCCCGCCGACCGCTGCGCACGATCGGCGCCATCGGCTGTGTCGTCCTCGGGCTCGGGCTCATCGGCGGTGCCGCCACCGGCAGCTGGCTGACCGGGGATTCGAGTGCCGACCCCGCGACGGACACCGCCTACGCCGAGGCCCGCACGCTCTGGCACAGCGCCCCCGTGGACGCCCTCTTCCCCCGGTCCCTCAACGGCGACGGCGCGGGCCCCGGCGGCGCCGACCGGGTGTGGACACGGATAGCGGTCGCGCCCGACAGCACCTGCGCGTCGGCGCTCGACCCCCTGCTCGTCACGACGCTGCGGCAGGTCGGCTGCGCCCGCGTCCTGCGCGCGACGTACACCGACGCGACGGCCAGCAACGTCACCACCGTCGGGCTGGTCTTCACCGACGGCGACCCGGAGACCGTCGCCGCGCTGAAGTCACGCTTCGCGAAGGAAAGACTGTCCGAGCGGCGCGACCTCATGCCCCGGGCCTTCCCGGCCGAGGGCACCGTCGCCGCCGGGTTCGGCGACCCGCAGCGCGCCAGCTGGACCGTGAACGTCCTCAGCGAGGCGCCCGTGATCGTCTACGCCGTCTCCGGATTCGCCGACGGCCGCACCGTCGGCGACCCCCAGCCCGCCGCCGCTGCCAAGGCGAACGGGGCGACCACCGCGCCCGCCCAGGCCGGTCTCGGCCACGAGGCCACCGGCCTCGCGGACGGTATCGGCGGCGCCCTTCGCCGGACACTCAGCACGGCCACGGAGGCGCCGGAATGACCAGAACCCGCCGCGGCCACCGCGTCGCCGCCCTGTGTGCGGCGGTCGCCTTCACACTCGTGCCGGCCGCTCCCGCGCACGCCGACGGCATCCGGACCCAGCAGTGGGGACTGGAGGCCATGAACACCGACGAGGCCTGGCGCACCACCAAGGGCGACGGCATCACGGTCGCCGTGCTCGACACCGGCGTCGACGACGAGCACCCCGACCTCGCGGGCTCCGTCCTGCCGGGCAAGGACTTCATCGGCTTCGGCGCGGGCCGCGGCGACCGCGCCTGGGCACGCCACGGGACGGCGATGGCCGGCATCGTCGCGGCCCACGGCCACGGTCCGGGCCAGGAGGACGGGGTCATGGGCATCGCGCCCGAGGCGAAGATCCTTCCCGTACGCGTCATCCTCGAAGGCACCGACGACGCCCGCGAGAAGGCCCGCAAGTCCCGCGGGACCGCGCTCGCCCAGGGCATCCGCTGGGCCGCCGACCAGGGTGCCGACGTGATCAACATGTCGCTCGGTGACGACAGCGAGTCGGCGCACGCGGAGGCGGGCGAGGACGCCGCCGTCCAGTACGCCCTGGCCAAGGGCTCCGTGATCGTCGCGTCGGCCGGCAACGGCGGTGAGAAGGGCGACCACATCTCGTACCCGGCCGCCTATCCCGGCGTGATCGCCGTGACCGCCGTCGACCGTTTCGGCACGCACGCCGCCTTCTCCACCCGCCGCTGGTACGCCACCGTCAGCGCGCCCGGCGTCGACATCGTCATCCCGGACCCGGACCGGAAGTACTACCAGGGCTGGGGCACCAGCGCGGCCGCCGCGTTCGTCTCGGGTGCCGTCGCCCTCGTACGGTCGGCGTACCCCGGCCTGACGCCCGCCCAGATAAAGAAGCTCCTGGCCGACACCGCGCGCAACGGCCCCAAGGGCGGCCGTGACGACGCGCGGGGCCACGGCATGGTCGACCCGGCGGCCGCGATCAAGGCGGCGGCGAAGCTGCGCCCCGCGGATCCGAAAGCGGCGAAGGCGGGCTACGACAAGCAGTACTTCGGGGGCGGCCCCGATCCAGCGAGGGACAGCGCGGAACCGTCGGGCTGGCTCGCGCCGGTGGCCGGCGGGGCCGGGGCACTGGTGCTCGCGGGTGCCGTCGTCCTGTGGCGCGGCGGCCGCACCACACGCGGCTGACGGTCCTCCGTCACGGCGGCCCCGGCCCGTCCCACGGCGCCGACACCCGCCCGTCCGCCGGGGCCGCCGTCACAGCACGCCGACCGCCGCCCGCGCCGCCGCCTCCACCGCCGCGATGCCGGACTCCTTGGTCGCGTGCCCCTCGGAGAGGACCGCGACCAGCAGGACCCGGCCCCCCACCGACACCCGTCCGACACTGTTGACGTCCCAGAGCCCGGTCGCGGTCCGCGGCATCCAGCCGTTCTTCAGCGCCCAGCCGGTGCCCGCCGCCGACACCCCCCAGTCCTGGTCCGCCGCGACGTCCGCCATCAGCCCCTGGGCATACGAGCGCGACGCCTCGCTCAGCACCGAGTCCGCGGTGAACACCGCCCGCAGCAGCGCCAGTTGGTCCCGCGCCGTGGTCCGCGTCAGCCCCCAGGCGTCGCCGGCGGCCGTCTCGGTCAGGCCGAGCCGCGCATGGGCCGCGTCGAGCCCTGCCGCCCTCCCACCGCCGTGAAGAGCGCCGTCGCGGCGTCGTTGTCACTGAGCCGGATCATGGCGGCCGCCCGGGCCCGCTCCTCGGCGGTCAGCGACCGCCCGTCGTCCTGGGCCCGGAGCAGCAGAGCCGCCAGGACACCGACCTTGACGATGCTGGCGGTGTCGTAGGCCGCGCCCCCGTAGACCGCCGTGTCCCCGCTCACGGTGTCCAGCACCGCGACCGACAGCGAGGCGCCACCCCGTCCGTCGACCGGCTCCAGCGCCCTGGCCAGGGCCGCATCGAGATCCACCGCAGCCTCCGCCGTCGGAACCGTCCCCTGCGGGGACGCAGCGGGCGAGGGCGACGATACGGCGGCGGACGGCACCGCGTCCGGCGTGCGGCCGAGGGAGTGGGCGCCCGCGGCGACGCATCCGCCCAGCACCGCCGCCACCGTCACCGCGGCGAGGACGACGGGTCGGCGGGTGCGCGCGGCATGGCGGGGAGACATGAGCCGGAAGCTATGCACCGCACCTGGCAGACAGCTGTGCCCCGCCTACGGGTCCGGTGAGAAAGCGCCCGCGGCACCGGGGTTAGGCTCGGTGCGTGGAGCTCAAGAACATCCCCGACCCCGGTTTCTCCGACGACGACGGAACCGCCGATCCGGCCTTGGAGGCGGCGCTCGCCGCGTGGGCCGAGGACCGGACCGCCGAGGGTCCGGTGCTGGAGGCGCTCAGGGGCGCACGGCTCCTCGTCCCCGTCGTCGCCGTCCTCGGCGAGGTCGAGGAGGACGAGAACGGGCTGCGCCGTGAGAAGACCAGCGACATGGCTGTGCCGACGCTGACGGCGGGGGAGCGCCGCGCACTGCCCGCCTTCACCTCGATCGGCTCGCTGGCGCGCTGGGACCCCACCGCCAGGCCCGTCGCCGTTCCGCTGCACCAGGCTCTCCAGGCGGCCGCCCACGAGAAGGCCGACACCGTGGTGCTCGACCTCGCCGGCCCGGTGCCGTACCAGCTGAGCGGCCGTGCGCTGCTGGCGCTGGCCGAGGGGCGCACCAGCGCGGACCCGCTCGACGATCCCGCCGTCACCGGCGCGGTCCGCGAGGTGGTCGCGGCCGAGTCCGCAGTGCTCCGCGCCCATCTGGGCCCCGGCAGCGCCGACGGCACCCTGGCCCTGGTCCTCACCGGGGACGCGGCGCCCGCGGAGGCCGCGCGCAGGGTCGCACAGGCGCTCGCCGCCCACGACGTACTGAGGGCCCGCCTGGTGCGGGGCCTCGACCTGGCACTGCTGCCGGCCGCGGCCACGCCACCCGGCGAGCCCCTGTTCGTACGCGTCGGGTCTCCGGCCGGTCAGCCGTAGACGGGACCGGTGTACTTCTCGCCCGGGCCCTGACCGGGCTCGTCGGGAACCAGCGAGGCTTCGCGGAACGCCAGCTGGAGCGACTTGAGCCCGTCCCGCAGCGGCGCCGCGTGGAAGGAGCTGATCTCGGTGGTGCTCGCGTCGAGCAGACCGGCCAGCGCGTGCACCAGCTTGCGCGCCTCGTCCAGGTCCTTGTGGTCGGCGTCGTCCTCCGTCAGGCCCAGCTTGACGGCGGCGGCGCTCATCAGGTTCACCGCGACCGTGACGATGACCTCGACGGCGGGGACCTCGGCGATGTCGCGGGTCATGGCGTCGAAGTCGGGGGACTCGGAAGGGGTGGTCGCGTCACTCATGTGGCACACGATATGCCCACCCCTCGCCCGCCCTTCCCCCTGCCCGGGGCCCGGTGGTCCCGGGCATCTCGCGCGAGACGCGTTCCCGGCCACCGGTTAGCTCCTTCCGGCCAGAGCTGCTAACCTTGTGTGACGACCGGCCGGACACCTGAGTGCCCGGCCCACAAGTGGAGGCTCCGATCTCCCACCTGGCTGTCCCTCGGGACGGCGGGTCACCGGTCAGGCGGCGCCCATCGTTCCGTACGGACGATGGAGTCGCCCGATGTACGCCCCGCGGTCGACGCGGCGGTGTTCCGGTATTCGAGGAGCTCCCGCCTGTGTCCCGTCCGGGGCATTTTTGACGTTCCGGTGCGGTTGGTCTCACTGAAACAGACGTTACGCGGCTGTCTGCCAGGCAGTCGTGTGGTGCTACCGAGGAGGATCCATCAGCGCCGAGCCCCGCATCAACGACCGGATTCGCGTTCCCGAAGTGCGACTTGTCGGTCCCAGCGGCGAGCAGGTCGGGATTGTTCCGCTTGCCAAGGCCCTTGAACTTGCGCAGGAGTACGACCTCGACCTGGTCGAGGTCGCGGCGACCGCCCGTCCGCCCGTGTGCAAGCTCATGGACTACGGAAAGTTCAAGTACGAGTCGGCCATGAAGGCCCGTGAGGCGCGCAAGAACCAGGCGCACACGGTCATCAAGGAGATGAAGCTCCGGCCGAAGATCGACCCGCACGACTACGACACCAAGAAGGGTCACGTCGTCCGGTTCCTCAAGCAGGGGGACAAGGTCAAGATCACGATCATGTTCCGTGGTCGTGAGCAGTCCCGACCCGAGCTTGGTTTCCGCCTGCTCCAGCGTCTCGCTTCCGATGTCGAGGACCTCGGATTCATCGAGTCGAACCCGAAGCAGGACGGCCGGAACATGATCATGGTTCTCGGCCCGCACAAGAAGAAGACCGAGGCCATGGCCGAGGCGCGTGAGGCCCAGGCCGCACGCAAGGCCGGCAGTGCCAAGGCTCCGGCCGACGCACCTGCCGACGCCGAGGCCGAGGCCGAGGCCGAGAGCCCCACCGAGACGCCCTCCGAGGCGTGACCCGCAGGGGTGCCACCCAGGCGCCCCGGGTTCGCTCGGACCAGCAACCACGACTGACGCTCCCGCACGCCGGTGTCCGCACCGGGGGAGCGCCACTGATGAGGAGAGAACGGCGCGATGCCGAAGAACAAGACGCACAGCGGTGCCAAGAAGCGCTTCAAGATCACCGGCTCCGGCAAGGTGCTCCGTGAGCGCGCCGGCAAGCGCCACCTGCTCGAGCACAAGCCGTCCACGCTGACGCGTCGCCTCTCCGGCAACGCGGAGATGGCTCCGGCCGACGCCAAGAAGATCAAGAAGCTTCTCGGCAAGTGACGTCCTCCGTCCCCGGGTGACCGGGGACGGGACGCCGAGACCGGGACCTCATTCGTTTCCGGGCTGGATGAGTCGAACTGTGAATCCCAGCCCCGCTACAAGGAGTTAAACAAGTGGCACGCGTCAAGCGGGCAGTCAACGCCCACAAGAAGCGCCGGGCGATCCTCGAGGCGGCCTCCGGCTACCGCGGTCAGCGGTCGCGTCTGTACCGCAAGGCCAAGGAGCAGGTCACCCACTCCCTGGTCTACAACTACAACGACCGCAAGAAGCGCAAGGGCGACTTCCGTCAGCTGTGGATCCAGCGCATCAACGCCGCTGCCCGCCAGAACGGCATGACGTACAACCGCCTCATCCAGGGTCTGAAGGCCGCCAACATCGAGGTGGACCGGAAGATCCTCGCCGAGCTCGCGGTCAATGACGCCAACGCGTTCGCCGCGCTCGTCGAGGTCGCCCAGAAGGCGCTCCCGAGCGACGTCAACGCCCCGAAGGCTGCCGCCTGACCGGCGCGTCGTACCGGATGTGACCGGACCCGCAGGCCCTGTGGCCTGCGGGTCCGCGTGCGTCCGGACCGCCGTCCGTACCGCCCTCCCGCGCACCCGAAGGTGAGTTAATGGCAGCCGCCCCCGAGTTGATCTCCCCGCGCTCCACGCGCGTCGCCGCCGCCCGGCGGCTGGCGAAGCGGAACTTCCGCGGCAAGGAGCGGCTGTTCCTCGCCGAGGGACCGCAGGCCGTACGCGAGGCGGCCGCGCACCGCACGGGCGGGGAGCCCACCCTCGTCGAGCTGTTCACCACCCTCGACGCGGCGGAGCGGTACGCCGAGATCATCGGCGCGGCACGCGACGCCGGAGCCCGGGTGCACCTCGCCGACGAGTCGGTGATCGCCGACATCTCGACCACCGTCACCCCGCAGGGGCTGGTCGGTGTCTGCCGCTTCCTCGACTCGCCGTTCGAGGCCGTCCTCGCCGCACGGCCCCGCCTCGTCGCCGTCCTCGCCCATGTGCGCGACCCCGGGAACGCCGGCACCGTCCTGCGCTGCGCGGACGCCGCGGGCGCCGACGCCGTCGTCCTGACCGACGCCTCCGTCGATCTCTACAACCCCAAGGCCGTCCGCGCGTCCGTCGGATCGCACTTCCATCTCCCCGTGGCGACCGGCGTCCCCGTCGAGCGGGCCGTCCAGGGGCTCAGGGACGCGGGCGTTCGGGTTCTCGCGGCGGACGGCGCCGGCGAGGACGACCTGGACCACGAACTCGACGCCGGCACCATGGGCGGACCCACCGCCTGGATCTTCGGCAACGAGGCCTGGGGGCTGCCCGAGGAGACCCGCGCGCTCGCCGACGCGGTCGTCCGGGTGCCCATCCACGGAAAGGCCGAGAGCCTGAACCTGGCGACCGCCGCGGCCGTATGTCTCTATGCCTCGGCGCGTGCCCAGCGCGCGGGCAGTACCGGCTGACCGGCGGTACTCGCTCAGGGGGTCCGCTCCGTCACCTTCAGCTAGTAGGGTGTCGGGCTCGGGGACCCACTGCGCCGGCGGAGAGGTGGGGTACGGGGTATGGCTGTCGGGACGAGCGGGCCCGCGGAGACGCACGGGGCTCTGCGGGGTCCTTCCGACGGACCCGGGTGGGTCGGCATCGACCCCGACGATCTCGCCGACGGACTGGTCGTGGCCGACGAGACGGGCCGGGTGATCTGCTTCAACGACGCCGCCGTCAGGATCACCGCCGTGGCCCGGCGGGACGCCCTCGGGCACCCCCTGGAGCGGGCGCTGCCACTGGAGGACCTCAAGGGCCGCCGCTGGTGGACCCTGACCGATCCGTACGGCGGACTCGCCACCCGGGTCGGCCAGCCCGAGCGCAACCTCCTGCTGCCGGGCGGCCGTGAGGTGCTCGTCTCCGCCCGGTACGTCCGCGAGCGCCCCACCGGGCCGATACGCCGGCTCGTCGTCAGCCTGCGCGGCACCGAGGCCCGCCGCCGCACCGAACGCAGCCACGCCGAGCTGATCGCCACCGTCGCCCACGAGCTGCGCTCCCCGCTCACCTCCGTCAAAGGCTTCACGGCGACCCTGCTGGCCAAGTGGGAACGCTTCACCGACGACCAGAAGCGGCTGATGCTGGAGACCGTCGACGCCGACGCCAACCGGGTCACCCGCCTCATCGCCGAACTGCTCGACATCTCCCGTATCGACTCCGGACGTCTCGAAGTGCGCCGTCAGCCCGTCGACATGTCCGCGGCCGTCGGACGGCACGTCCAGGCCCACATAGCCAGCGGCCAGAGCGCCGACCGCTTCCTGCTGCGCATCCGCCACGATCTTCCCGATCTGTGGGCGGACCCCGACAAGATCGACCAGGTGCTCGGCAACCTGCTCGAAAACGCGGTGCGCCACGGCGCCGGAACCGTCACCATCGAGGTGGCGCCGGCATCGGCGAAGAACGACGAGAAGGGAACGGCCGTCACCGTGAGCGACGAGGGCCCCGGCATCCCCGAGGAGTCGATGGGCCGTGTCTTCACCCGCTTCTGGCGGGGGAGCAAGCGCGGCGGGACGGGTCTGGGCCTCTACATCGTCAAGGGCATCGTCGAGGCGCACGGCGGCACGATCACGGTGGGCCGCGGTCCCGGCGGCGGTGCCGAGTTCCGATTTATCCTGCCCGTCGGCGCCCCTGCCTATCTGGCGTAGGCGCCCACGGGCTTCGCAGCGTCCAAGCGACCTTTAGACTCGGCTTTTGGCACCTTTGCGTCCTCATTCGTCGAGCAAGGCCGCGCCATCAGCCAATCGGAAGCACGGGAAGAGATGTCGGCACCGAACAAGTCGTACGACCCTGTCGAGGTCGAGGCACTGAAACCGGAAGAGATCGAGCGCATGCGGGACGAGGCGCTCGCCGCCTTCGCGGCCGCCGGTGACCTCGACGCGCTCGCCCACGCGAAGGTCGCGCACACCGGCGGCACCTCGCCGCTCGCGCTCGCCAACCGTGAGATCGGCGCCCTGCCCCCGCAGGCGAAGGCCGAGGCGGGCAAGCGGGTCGGCCAGGCACGCGGCGCCGTGAACAAGGCGCTCGCCGCCCGTCAGGGCGAGCTGGAGGCCGAGCGCGACACCCGCGTGCTGGTCGAGGAGGCGGTGGATGTCACGCTGCCGTACGACCGGATCCCGGCAGGTGCCCGCCACCCGCTCACCACGCTCATGGAGCGCGTCGCGGACGTCTTCGTCTCCATGGGGTACGAGGTCGCCGAGGGCCCCGAGGCCGAGGCGGAGTGGTTCAACTTCGACGCCCTGAACTTCACGCCGGACCACCCGGCGCGGCAGATGCAGGACACCTTCTTCGTCCAGGGGCCCGCGGGCACCGAAGGCGACGAGTCCGGCGTCGTGCTGCGGACGCACACCTCCCCGGTCCAGGCCCGCTCGCTGCTCCACCGGGAGCCGCCGGTCTACGTGGTCTGCCCCGGCCGTGTGTTCCGCACCGACGAGCTGGACGCCACCCACACCCCCGTCTTCCACCAGATCGAGCTGCTGGCCGTCGACGAGGGTCTGACCATGGCCGACCTCAAGGGCACCCTGGACCACATGGTCCAGGCGCTCTTCGGTGCGGACATGAAGACCCGGCTGCGCCCGAACTACTTCCCCTTCACCGAGCCGTCCGCCGAGATGGACATGCTCTGCTACGTGTGCCGGGGCGAGTCCGTCGGCAACCCCGACCGGCCGTGCCGCACCTGTTCCAGCGAGGGCTGGATCGAGCTCGGCGGCTGCGGAATGGTCAACCCGAAGGTGCTCGTCGCCTGCGGCGTGGACCCGGAGAAGTACAGCGGATTCGCCTTCGGGTTCGGCATCGAACGGATGCTGATGTTCCGCCACAACGTCGAAGACATGCGAGACATGGTCGAGGGTGACGTCCGGTTCACCCGGCCGTTCGGGATGGAGATCTGATGCGGGTCCCGCTTTCATGGCTGCGGGAGTACGTCGACCTGCCGGCGACGGAGACCGGCCGTGACGTACAGACCAGGCTTGTCGCCGCCGGCCTCGAGGTCGAGACCGTCGAGCAGCTGGGCGCCGGGCTCAAGGGCCCGCTGGTGGTCGGCCGCGTCCTGACCATCGAGGAACTGAGCGAGTTCAAGAAGCCGATCCGCTACTGCACGGTCGACGTCGGCCAGGCCAACGGCACCGGCGAGCCGCAGGAGATCATCTGCGGCGCCCGTAACTTCGCCGTCGGCGACAAGGTCGTCGTGGCCCTGCCCGGCGCCGTGCTGCCCGGCGACTTCCAGATCGCCGAGCGCAAGACGTACGGCCGGATGTCCCGCGGCATGATCTGCTCCAGCAGCGAGCTGGACATGGGCGACGACGGCACCAAGGGCATCATCGTGCTGCCGCCCGAGTACGAGGTCGGCATCGACGCCACCGAGCTGCTCGAGCTGTTCGACGAGGTCCTCGACATCGCCGTCACGCCCGACCGCGGCTACGCCCTGTCCCTGCGCGGCGTCGCCCGTGAGACCGCCACCGCGTACGGCCTTCCGCTGCGCGACCCGGCACTCCTGGACGTCCCCGGGCCGAACGCCTACGGCTACCCGGTCAACGTCTCCGACCCCGTCGGCTGCGACCGCTTCACGGCGCGCACCGTCGTCGGGCTCGACCCCGAGGCACGGTCGCCGATCTGGCTCCAGCGCCGCCTCCAGAAGGCGGGCATGCGCCCGATCTCGCTCGCCGTCGACATCACCAACTACGTGATGCTGGAGCTCGGTCAGCCGTTGCACGCGTACGACCGCACCCGTCTCGACGGGCCGATCGGCGTGCGCCGGGCCGAAGCCGGCGAGAAGCTCACCACCCTCGACGGGGTGAAGCGCGTCCTCGACGCGGGCGACCTCGTCATCACGGACAGCCGCGGACCCATCGGTCTCGCGGGCGTGATGGGCGGGGCCAACACCGAGATCGCGGACGCGGAGACCCACCCGGAGACGGGCCTGGTCAACGGCACGACCGAGGTCGTCATCGAGGCCGCGCACTTCGACCCGATCTCCATCGCCCGTACCGCCCGCAGGCACAAGCTGGCGTCCGAGGCGTCCCGGCGCTTCGAGCGCGGGGTCGACCCGGAGGCCGGCGCGGCCGCCGCACAGCGCACCGTCGACCTACTGGTGCTGCTCGCCGGAGGTACCGCCGAGGCCGGGGTCACCCACGTCGTCGCGCCGTCCGCGCCGCGTACGGTCACCATGCGCGCCGACCACCCCGACAAGGTGGCGGGCGTCGACTACGGCCGCGAAACCGTCGTCCGGCGCCTCCAGGAGGTCGGCTGTGACGTCTACGGCCAGGACGAGCTCGTCGTCACCGTCCCCTCGTGGCGGCCCGACCTCGCCGCGCCCAACGACCTCGCCGAAGAGGTCATCCGGCTGGAGGGGTACGAGAACCTGCCCTCCACGCTGCCCAAGCCGCCGCCGGGACGCGGGCTCACCGAGAGCCAGCGGCTGCACCGCCGAATCGGCCGTGCGCTGGCCGGCGCCGGCTATGTCGAAGCGCTGAACTACCCGTTCATCGGGGAGCAGGTCCTCGACCAGCTCGGTCTCGCGGCGGACGACCCGAAGCGCCGCCTGGTCAAGCTCGTCAACCCGCTCTCCGACGAGGAGCCCGCGCTGCGCTCGACGCTGCTGCCCGGGCTGCTCGGAGCGCTGCGCCGCAACGACGGCCGCGGCAGCCACGACCTCGCGCTCTTCGAGACCGGTCTGGTCTTCCAGGCCGGTCGGACGCCCGGCGTCGCGCTGCGGCTGCCGGTGGACCGCAGGCCCACCGACGAGGAGATCGCCGAGCTGGACGCCGTGCTGCCCGCACAGCCCCGGCACGCGGCGGTCGTGCTCGCGGGCGCCCGCGAGCAGGCCGGCTGGTGGGGCAAGGGCCGTCCGGCCGAATGGGCGGACGCGGTCGAGGCCGCCCGGTCCATCGCCGCCGAGGCCAGGACCGAACTGACCGTGCGCCAGGGGCAGTACGGCCCGTGGCACCCGGGCCGCTGCGCCGAGCTGGTCGTGGTGGTGGACGGCGAGGAGCGCATCGCGGGCCACGCCGGCGAGCTGCACCCGCGTGTCCTCAAGGCACTCGGACTGCCCGCCCGCACCTGTGCCATGGAGCTCGACCTGGATCTGGTCGAGCAGGCGTCCGCGGGCACGGTACCGGCTCCCCGGATCGCCACCTTCCCGGTCGCGACCCAGGACGTCGCCCTGGTCGTGGACGGGCAGGTCCCGGCCGCCGACGTGGAGAAGGCGCTGAACGACGGCGCGGGCGAACTGCTGGAGTCCATCCGGCTGTTCGACGTCTTCACCGGCGAGCAGATCGGTGCGGGCAAGAAGTCGCTGGCGTACGCGCTGAAGTTCCGTGCGCCCGACCGGACGCTGACGGTCGAGGAGGCCTCGGCCGCGCGCGACGCGGCGGTGGCGCTGGCGGCGGAGCGCACGGGAGCGGTCCTGCGCGGAGCCTGACGCGGCGTCCGGGGCCCGCCCCGGACGCGAGCGGCACGACAGCGGCGGGGAACCGCCGGAGAAACGCCAACACCGGCGAGGCTGGGGAACCTGCCTCGCCGGTGTTGTCACGGGTACGGCGTGCAGGCGCCGTACCCGGGCCGGGATCCTCCAATCGCTCGCCCTCTGCAACCAGTGCAGCGAAAGGCAACCAAGGGATTGCCGTGCGGCCGGCGCCGCCCGCCCTGCCGCGGAGTGTCGGGCAGATCAGCAGGGCGGACGACGCGAACGGGACCGCCGCACTGTTTGAGGGGGAGCCGGCGGTCCGGCCGCCTCCATGAGAGGCATTTCAGTCAACCGGCCTGAACCGTACGGCGGCAGAGCGCGCGTGGCACAGATCGGGGCACTCCGTTCACACCCCGTGCGAATCGTCCTCTACTAGGCTGGGCGCACCGAGCCAACGGAGTGGCCTCATGCAGCCCAACACCCTGCTCGACGCCCTGCTCGACGAGGCGGGCATCTCCCACGCGGGCCTCGCCGCACATGTGAACCAGGCCGGCCGTGCCCGGGGTCTCTCGCTCCGGTACGAACACACGGCCGTGGCACGGTGGTTGAAGGGACAGCGCCCGCGCGGCCAGGTACCCGACCTGATCTGCGAGGTGCTCGCCGGCCGGTTGCACCGAGCCATCACGCTCGGCGACATCGGTCTCGGTGTCGGCGGGGGCACGGTCATGCCCCCGGGCTCGCCGCTGTCCGGCTTCGTGGAGCGGGCCACCGCGCTGTGGCGCTGCGACGAACAGCAGCGGCGGCACATCATCGAGGCACCCGCGGTCACCGGCACGCCCGCCGTGATGCCGGTGTGGGAGTGGGAGAACCCGCCCGAGGACGCGGACGTGTCCCGCTCCGGGCAGACGCGCGTGAGCATGGCCGACATCACGATGCTGCGCGCCGCTCGCGCGCACTACGAGCTGATGTACCGCAGGGCGGGCGGCATCGCGACCCGCGCCCGCGTCGTCGGATTCCTCAACGCCGAGACCGCGCCGCTGCTGCGCGGCGGCTACAGCGACGCTCTCGGCCGCCAGTTGCACCGCGCGACGGGCGGCCTGGTGGCGGTCGCCGGTATCTGCGCCTACGACTCGGACGCCCACGGTCTCGCGCAGCGCTACTTCCACCAGGCCCTGCGCCTGGCAAAGGCCAGTGGGGACAGGGGACTTGGCGCATACGTGATAGCGCTGCTGGTCAACCAGTCGCTGTTCATGGCCGAGCACCGGCAGGCGGTGGCGTTCGCGGAGGCGGCGCTGCGGTCCGCCGGTGACCGGATCACCCCTGCCCTGGCCGCTGATCTGTACGCGATGCAGGCCAAGGCGTACGCCCACCTCGGCGACGGAAGCAGTGCCCTTCGCTGCATACGGCGTGCCGAACTGGAGGCCGGGCGCATTCAACCGGGGCACGAACCCGACGAGACCGGCTATGTGCAGCCCGGGCTGGTCAACGTCCAGGTGGCGGAGGCCCTGCTCAGCCTCGGCGACCTCCAGGCGGCCCGCGAGCACGCCACGGCCGCCGTCGACACCCCCGCGCACGACCGCGGCCGGGTGCACCGGCTCGCCATGCTCTGTCAGATCGAGCTCCGCCAGGGCGAGGTCGATCGCGCGGCCCGTACGGCGGTGGAGATGGCGGAGCGGGCGCGGGGCATGGAGTCGCAGCGGCTGCGGGACCGGTTGCGCGCGGTGCGTGAGCATCTCGTCCTGAGCGATTGCGCCAACGCCGACGAGGCGGCCGAACTCATCGACGGGGCACTGCGCGTTCCCCTCTGACCGAGCTCCTGCTGCGATATTGCCATCTACTTGTCGGAAGGTGGCAGAAAAGTGCAGTGGACGAACTTAAGCGAGCGAACTGTGTATGAGAACCGTTGGTTCAGGGTCAACCTGGCCGACGTCGTTCTCCCCGACGGCCGGCATCTCGATCACTTCCTGATACGGCTGCGGCCGGTCGCCGTGGCGACGGCCGTCAACGCGGCCAACGAGGTGCTGATGCTCTGGCGGCACCGCTTCATCACCGACACCTGGGGCTGGGAGCTCGCCGCGGGGGTCGTCGAGGACGGCGAGGACGTCGAGGACGCGGCGGCCCGCGAGATGGAGGAGGAGACCGGGTGGCGTCCCGGACCCCTCCAGCACCTGATGACCGTGGAGCCGTCGAACGGCCTCACCGACGCCCGGCACCATCTCTACTGGGCCGAGGACGCGACGTACACCGGTCACCCCGAGGACGACTTCGAGTCCTCGCGGCGCGAGTGGGTCCCGCTGAAGCTCGTGCCCGACATGATCGCCCGCGGTGAGGTCCCGGCCGCCAACATGGCGGCCGGGCTGCTGATGCTCCACCATCTGCGGCTGGGCTGAACGTTCCGTAACCGCAGTCGCCCACGACGGGCCCCGACCGGCCCCGACGGGCCCGGGGAGAACTCGGGGGGCCGGCGTCTGCCGACCCCCGCTCCCGGCATGCCCGGGGCCCTGTCGGGTGGATCAGGCCCGAGGGTCTGTCGTTCGGGTCAGGCCGGGTCGGCCCGGCAAGATCCGAACGAGAGGCCCTAGGGGGCCAGCGCCTGCCAGACGGCCACCGCCAGCGCCCCGAGCGCCGTCAGTGCGGCCACGGCCGGCAACGGCCACCTGGCATGTTCCAACGCCCCGACGCGCGCGGCCAGATCGGTCAGCTCCCGGTCGATCTGGTCGTTGCGCTGCGCGAGCAGCGCCAGATGCCCGTCGATCCGGGCGAGGCCGACATCGAGGCTGCGGCGCAGTTCGGCGAACTCCTCGACGACCACTAAGTGATCTGGGTCGGTTGTCACGGATCGGCTCCTCTGCAGAAAGGTGTACGGCGAACCCTTGGCTGAGCGGAACCGAGTCAACTCTCCGTGGTCACAGGGCGGGAGCGTGTGCGCACGGCATATGCGAGTACGCCTCTCACACTCCGTGTGAATCAGGAGTACGGGTAGAAGCCGGAGCCCGTCTTACGGCCGAGGCGCCCCGCGTCCACCATGCGCTGCAGCAGCGGCGGCGCCGCGTAGAGGGGCTCCTTGAACTCCGCGTACATCGAGTCGGCGACGGACGCGACGGTGTCCAGGCCGATGAGGTCGGAGAGCTTCAACGGGCCCATCGGATGGGCGCAGCCCAGCTCCATGCCGTTGTCGATGTCCTCGCGGCTGGCGATGCCCGACTCGAACATCCGGATGGCGGACAGCAGATAGGGGATGAGCAGCGCGTTCACCACGAAGCCCGAGCGGTCCTGGGCGCGGATGGCGTGCTTGTCGAGCACCTGCTGGACCACGGCCTCGGAGCGCTTGATCGTCTCCTCGGAGGTGGTGAGCGCGGGGATCAGCTCGACCAGCTTCTGGACCGGCGCCGGGTTGAAGAAGTGGATGCCGATGACCTGGTCGGGCCGCGAGGTGGCGACGGCCAGCTTGACCAGCGGAATCGAGGAGGTGTTGGAGGCGAGGATCGCGTCCTGGCGGGTCACCACCTGGTCGAGGATCTGGAAGATCTCGGTCTTGACCTGCTCGTTCTCCACGACGGCCTCGATGACGAGATCGCGGTCGGCGAACTCCCCGAGGTCGGTGGTGAAGCTCAGCCGCTCCAGCGTGGCGTCCCGCTCCTCCTCACTGATCTTGCCGCGTTCGGCGGCCTTCGACAGCGAGTTGTACAGCCGGGTACGACCGATCTCCAGGGCCTCGCCCGTGGTCTCGGCGACCTTCACCTCGAGCCCACTGCGGGCGCACACCTCCGCGATGCCTGCGCCCATCTGGCCACAGCCCACCACTCCGACGCGTGCAATGTCGGCCATTGAGTCCGTCACCTCGTGCCTTTCGCTGAATCAGTGCGGCGGAGCCTCCGCATGGTTCCGGTGCCCGCCTCGACGCCCCGACGTTACTCCGGATGCGGAGGTGCGTGACCGTCAGGGGCGGGCATGCTGTGCGGAAACGACCACCGGCAACGACGACACCGAGGGCGACAAATGGGGCGTATCGGTAGAAGAGGTTTCGTGACGACGGCCGTGAGCGTGCTCGCCGCGATGGCGACGGCGGGTGACGCGGCAGCCTTTCCCCCGCGGCCGGGACGCCCGCGGCCTCTCGCCGAGCGGGAGTTCCGCGGCACGTGGCTGGCGACCGTCACCAACCGTGACTGGCCCTCGCGTCCGGGCCTCACGGCGGTCCAGCAGCGTGACGAACTTCTCGCCCATCTCGACACCGCGGTCGCCCGCAGGCTCAACACCGTCGTCTTCCAGGTCCGGCCGAGCGCGGACGCCCTGTGGCCGTCGCCGTACGAACCCTGGTCGGTCTACCTCACCGGTGTCCAGGGCAAGGACCCCGGCTGGGACCCGCTCGGCACCGCCGTGCGCGAGGCCCACGCCCGCGGGCTCCAGCTGCACGCCTGGTTTAACCCCTACCGTGTCGCGGTCCACGCCGATCCCTCGCGGCTGGTCGCCGGCCACCCGGCCCGCGTCCACCCGGACTGGGTCCTGCCCTACGGCGGGAAGCTGTACTACAACCCCGGCATCCCCGAGGTCCGCGCCTTCGTCCAGGACGCGATGACCGACGCCGTGCAGCGCTACGCGGTCGACGCCGTCCACTTCGACGACTACTTCTATCCGTATCCGGTCGCCGACCAGGTCTTCGACGACGACGCGACCTACGCCCGGTACGGGGCGGGCTTCCCGAACAAGGCAGCATGGCGGCGCGACAACGTCGACCGGCTCGTCAGGGAGATGTCAGCGCGGATCAAGGAGACGCGGCCGGGGGTCGGCTTCGGCATCAGCCCCTTCGCGGTGTGGCGTAACAACGCCACCGACCCGCTGGGTTCGGACACCCGGGCGGGAGTGCAGACCTATGACGATCTCCACGCCGACACCCGCCGCTGGGTGAAGGAGGGCTGGATCGACTACATCTCCCCGCAGGTCTACTGGAACATCGGGTTCGCAGCCGCCGACTACGCGAAGCTGCTGCCCTGGTGGAACGACGTCGTCCAGGGCACCGGTGTCGACCTCGTGATCGGGGAGGCCCTCTACAAGGCGGGCGACCCGGCCCAGCCCGCGCCGTGGCAGGACCCCGCCGAGCTCTCGCGCCACCTCACGCTGGCGAAGACGTACAACGGGGTCCGCGGCCACTGCTTCTTCTCGGCCAAGGAAGTCAGGACTGATCGGATCGGGGCGATGGCCAGGGTCGTGGCCGACCACTATCCGACCAGGGTGCTGCCGCCGCGCTGAGCGGCGGCCGGTCAGGGGTGCTGTTCGGGCGGCGGCCGGTCAGTGGTGCTCATCCGGCCGTACGACGGTGTCGGGGCCGGGGGACATGAGCGCCTCGTGACCGTCGTCGTAACGGACGCGGTAGGGGGGTGTGCCCTTCTGTCCCAGCACCTCGACGACCTCGGCGGTCCGGTCGTGCTGTCCCACGGTCCTGCCGTGCACGAGCAGCTTGTCGCCTACGTTGGCATGCATCGTGGTGATCTCCTCGCAGGGGTGGTCTCTGGTTCGAGTTTACGGCCGCGTCCCGGAGTTGCACCCTCAGCTGGGGGTCCGTCTCAGCTGCGGGCCCGCTGGGTCACGGCGATGCAGACGAGGACGGCGACCGCGGCCACGGGGGCGGCGGGGGAGATCTCCTCACCCAGCAGGCCCACCGACCAGACGAGGGTGAGCAGCGGCTGCGCCAGCTGGATCTGGCTCGCCCTGGCGATACCGATCGAGGCCATGCCCCGGTACCAGACGTACAGGCCGAAGAACGTCGAACCGGCGGCGACCCACAGCAGACCGATCACCCCGTGGGCCGTCAGCCGCACCGGCTCGTGGGCGAGCGCGACGGCCGAGCCCGCCAGCGCCAGGGGCAGGCAGAGCACCAGGGCCCAGCCGATCACCTGCCAGCCGGGCATCTGCCGGGCGAGCCTGCCGCCCTCCGTGTATCCGGCGGCACAGACCAGGAGTGCGCCGAACAGATACAGATCGCCGGTGTGCAGCGCTCCGCCGCTCTGCTGCACGGTGAACGCGATCACCACGGCCGCCCCGGCCAGAGCTGCCAGCCAGAAAGTGCGGGAGGGGCGGCGCCCGGTGCGAACGGCGGCGAAGGCGGCGGTCGTGAGCGGCAGCAGACCCACCACGACGGCCGCATGGGAGGAGGTGGAGGTCTGGAGGGCCAGCGTGGTCAGCAAGGGGAATCCCACCACCACACCCCCTGCGACGACGGCCAGCGGGCCCCAGTGGCGGCGCTCGGGAAGCGGTACGCGCAGCGCGAGCAGAAAGGCTCCCGCGATCAGTGCGGCGAGCACACCGCGCACCCCGACGAGCGACCAGGGGCCGAACGACTCGAGGCCCCAGACCGTGGACGGAAAGGTGAGGGAGAAGGCGACGACGCCCAGCGCGGCGAGGAGGGTTCCGTTACCGACCGCTATCGGCACCGTGCGAGTAGCGCTATCCTGTGCTGTCATGCAAGAGAGTAGCAGTGTGGCGGATCTGGCGAACGTCCTGAAGCGAGAGCTCGACCGCTACTCACCTGGCGGGAAGCTGCCGTCGAGCCGGGCGCTCGTCGAGCGCTTCCGGGTCTCCCCGGTCACCGTCTCCCGCGCCCTCGCTCAGCTCGCGGCCGAGGGGCTGGTCGTCACCCGCCCCGGCGCGGGCGCCTTCCGGACAGAGCCGCGCACACACGCACCCGCCCCCGGGGACACGTCCTGGCAGGAAGTCGCCCTCAGCGCCGACGCCGCGGCCGAGCTCGTCCCCCGCACCGTCGACGCCTCAGGGGTCCTCGCCACCCTCGCCGCACCACCGCCGGGGGTTGTCGAGTTCAACGGGGGCTATCTGCATCCGTCGCTCCAGCCCGAGCGGGCGATGGCCGCCGCGCTGGCCCGCGCGGGACGCCGGCCGGGCGCCTGGAGCCGGCCGCCCACCGACGGTCTGCCCGAGCTGCGCGAATGGTTCGCCCGTGGTCTCGGCGGCAGCATCGGGGCCGCGGACGTCCTGATCACCGCCGGCGGGCAGTCCGCGCTGACCACCGCGCTGCGGGCCCTCGCGCCGCCCGGAGCGCCCGTCCTCGTCGAGTCGCCCACCTATCCGGGCATGCTGGCCATCGCGCGCGCCGCCGGGCTGCGGCCGGTTCCCGTGCCCGTGGACGCCCAGGGCGTGCGGCCGGACCTGCTCGCCGCCGCGTTCCGGGCCACCGGCGCCCGGCTCTTCATCTGCCAGCCGCTCTTCCAGAACCCGACCGGTGCCGTGCTGTCCGCCGAGCGCCGCCCCGAAGTCCTGCGCGTCGCGCGCGAGGCCGGAGCCTTCGTCGTCGAGGACGACTTCGCCCGCCGCATGGCACACGACGACGCCGGTCCGCTGCCGAGCCCGCTCGCCGCCGACGACCACGACGGTGTCGTCGTCCACGTCAGCTCACTGACCAAGGTGACCTCGGCCAGTCTGCGCGTGGGCATGCTGGCGGCGCGCGGCCCCGTGTCGGAACGCCTGCGTGCCATTCACGTCGTCGACACCTTCTTCGTGCCCCGCCCGCTCCAGGAGGCGGCCCTCGAACTGGTCGGAGCGCCCGCCTGGAATCGTCATCTGCGCACGGTAGCCGCCGAGTTGACCGCTCGCCGCGACGCGATGGCGGTGGCCCTGCGGGCCGGTCTGCCCGAATTGTCCCTGCCGCACATCCCCGCCGGCGGCTACCACCTCTGGCTGCGGCTTCCGGACGGCGCGGACGAGTCCGCGCTGCTCTCCGCGGCCCTGCGCGCGGGTGTCGCGCTCGCCCCCGGCCGCCCCTACTTCTGTGCCGAACCCCCGGCCGGGCACCTCCGGTTGAGCTTCGCGGGGGTGGCCGGAACGTCGGAGATCGCCGAGGGAGTACGCCGCCTGCGCACCGCCTGCGACGAGCTGACCTGACCTTTTCTCATGCTGTGGGTGAAGGCTTGGGGTCGGCGGGCGGCTGTCCAATTCCCCCCTTGACCTGCGCGGCTTTCCCGCTCACCATCTCGCCATGAGTGTTCGGATCACGCTGGTGGCTGCCGCCCGCAGTTCCGCCCTGCTCGCCGAGCGCTTCGACGACGACCGGCCGCTCGACGAAGCCGGCTGGCACGAGGTGCAGCTCGCCGCGCATGCCCTGGTGCAGCTCAACGCCTCCGAGCTGCGGTACTGCTCCCCGACGGTCCGCAGCCGTGCGACGGCGCAGGCGCTCGGCTTCGCGCCCATGGCACAGCCCGCCCTGCGCGACTGCGACATGGGCCGCTGGCGCGGATACACCCTCGCGGAGGTGACCGCCGTGGAACCGGGCGCCGTGGACGCCTGGCTCGGCGATCCACGCTCCGCGCCGCACGGCGGCGAGTCGCTGCTCGCCTTCATCTCGCGGATAGGAGGCTGGCTGGACACCCGCCCGGCCGAGGACGGCGGCACGATCGTCGCCGTCGCCGAACCGTCGGTGGTCCGGGCAGCCCTGGTGTACGCCCTCCAGGCACCGCCGATGTCGTACTGGAACGTCGAGGTGCGCTCGCTGTCGACGGTCACCCTGGCGGGCGCCGCGGGCCGCTGGAGCCTGCGCCTCCAGACGGCGGCCTGAGCCCCAGCCCCGGGGGCGGATCGGCGACCTGCCGAAGCGCGGGACAAGCCGCAGGACGGGTCGCCCGGAACCACACTCAAGACCAGGCCGCCCAGGCACGGGTCGCCGAGACCCAAGTGGCCCGGGCCCGGTCGCTCTAGGCCGCCGTGCCGACCACGCGCCGCGGCGTGATCCGGATTTCGATGCGTACGACCTCCGGCGGCAGCTCCAGAAACTCCTCGCCGGCGCCCTTCCCCTCGTACTCCTCCGCCAGGCGGGCGGCCAGCAGGCGGTCGGTGTCCTCGGTGATCGTGGCGGTCCCGCGTACTTCCAGGTACCGCAGCGGGTCCTCGCGGTCGTAGACGGTCAGGCTGACCCGCGGATCGGCCGCGATGTTTTGGTCCTTGACGCGGCCGGCCTGGGAGGAGATCACCAGGTCGTCGCCGTCCCGGGCGACCCAGACGACGGACGTCTGCGGGCCGCCGTCGGGCTGGACGGTGGCGAGCACCGCCGGGTTGGGGGCGTCGAGTATCGCGCGGGCGCTTGCGCTCAGAGAGGCGGACATGATTGGGAGCCTACTGATCACGGGCGCGGCGGCGAAGACCCCGGCCGCGGCAGACCTGACGCACACCCCGACGCGTCCATGGCCTCAACCGCCCGACAATGTGCGGCGGTTGCGCTCCAGCAGCGCGCGTTCCCTCGCGTTCTCCGTGCGGGCGATGGCCTTCTCGTACGCCGCACGGGCCTCGTCGTCGCGGCCCAGCCGGCGCAGCAGATCCGCCCGGATGGCGTGGTGCAGCCGGTGGTCGTGCAGATCCACGGCGTCGACGAGGGCCAGTGCCGTCGCCGGCCCCTCGACCTCCGCCACGGCGACCGCGCGGTTGAGCGCGACCACCGGATTGGGGGCCAGGGCCAGCAACTGGTCGTACAGCAGCACGATCTGCCGCCAGTCGGTGGCGGCCGGGACGGGGGCGTCACTGTGCACCGCCTGGATCGCGGCCTGGATCTGGTACGGCCCCGGCCGGTCACGCAGCAGGCACTGGCGTACGAGCGCCTGGCCTTCGTCGATCAGGGCGCGGTCCCAGCTCTCGCGGTCCTGGTCGGCCAGCCGCACGAGATCCCCGGACGGGGATGTGCGGGCCGGACGGCGGGACTCGATCAGCAGCATCAGCGCGAGCAGTCCCTTGACCTCGGGCTCGTCCGGCATCAGCTGTTCCAGCAGCCGGCCGAGCCGGATCGCCTCGGCGCACAGGTCCTCGCGGACCAGGTGCTCGCCCGAACTGGCCGTGTATCCCTCGTTGAAGACGAGGTACACCACCGCCAGGACGGCCCCCAGCCGGTCCGGCAGGTCGGCGTCGCGCGGCACCCGGTAGGGAATGCCCGCGTCCCGGATCTTGCCCTTGGCGCGCACCAGGCGCTGTGCCATGGCCGATTCGGTGACGAGGAACGCCGAGGCGATCTCGGCGGTCGTCAGTCCGCCCAGCAGTCGCAGCGTCAGCGCGATTCGGGACGCCGGGGCGAGCGCCGGGTGGCAGCAGGTGAAGATCAGGCGCAGCCGGTCGTCACGCACGGGACCCTCCTCGGCCGGTACGTCATGGGCGTGCAGCAGGGTCGCCTGGGCGTGCCGGTCCTCGCGCTGCGCCTCCCGGCGCAGCCGGTCGATCGCGCGGTTGCGGGCCGTCGTGATGATCCACCCGGCCGGACTGGGCGGCAGCCCGGCGGCCGGCCAGCGCTGCACCGCGGTGGTGAACGCGTCCTGGACCGCCTCTTCGGCGATGTCGATGTCGCCGAAGACCCGGGCCAGGACGGCGACCGCGCGCCCGTACTCCTCGCGGAAGTGGCGCTCGATCACCGCCCCGGTCACCGCGGGCCCGCCGGAGGTCACCGGTGCCGGTCCCGGCAGGCCTTGCCCCGAGGCACTAGGCACAGCTTCCGTACTGGAGCGGACGGACCTCGATGGGAAGGGTGATCGCCCGGGCGAGCTTGCGGCCCCACTCCAGGGCGGCGTCGAGATCGGGGGCCTGGATGACCGTGAACCCGCCGATGTGCTCCTTGCCCTCGACGTACGGTCCGTCCGTCACGAGCAGGTCGTCGTCCTTCAGCCGCACCACCGTGGCGGTGCTCGGCGGATACAGACCGCCGGAGAACACCCACGCCCCGGCCTCCCTCATCTCCGCGTTGACGGCTTCGAGGTCCCGCATGATCGGTTCCAGGACCTCGGGACCGGGCGGCTCGCCGTCGGGCTGGTAGATGCTGAGCAGGTACTGCTTCATGGTGTCTCTCCTCGGTGTGCCGCGGGCCGGCCGCCCGCCTCTCACCCTCTACACGAACGGCCTTCCGCCGATTCGACATCTCACCCCGCCGGATCCGGAATCTTTTTGGCCCGACGGTGGGCGGCCACCCGTTCGCGGGTCGCGCACCGCCGCGAGCGGTAGCGGCGGGTGGGCCCGTTCCCCTGGGTGAGGTAGACGTTGCCGCAGGCGGGGGAGGAACACACACCGCCGGGCGGACGCTGCCGGTCCCGGACGAGGACGGTCAGGGCGAGACAGGACGACGCCGGCAGCCACGCGCCCCAGGGGGCGTCGTCCCGGCGGTCCAGATGCGGATGCCAGGGGGAGCGGCCTGCGTGCGAGGTGAGGACGGGCTGCCGGCCCAGAAGATCACCGCGGGTCAGCGCGCGGTGGACGCGTCCGGGTCGGACGGTTTGTCCCGCTTCTTGCGGGTGACCAGCACGAGCCCCGCGCCGGTGAGCACGGCCGCGCCGGCCACGGCGGCGAGTCCCGCGAGAGCCAGTGAACGGGAACCCGTGTCGGCCAGCGCGGGCTGCCCCGCCGAATCGGACGACGAGGTGGACGCGGCCGCCGACGCCGACGACGCCGTCGAGGAGGAGCCGGCCGCGTCACGGATGAGGTCGGCGACCGTACCGGGGTGGGAGATCATCGCGACGTGGGAGGAGTCGATCTCGACCGTGTGCGAGCCGGCGCGTTCGGCCTCGAAGCGTTCCAGGTCGGGCGCGATGCTCTTGTCCTGCTTGGCGACCAGGGCCCACGACGGAATGGTTCGCCAGGCCGCGGCGGGGGCCTTGTCCGTGAACGCCGAGGCGGCGATGGGGCGTTGTGCCGCCGCCATCACCGCGGTGGTCGTCGCCGGGAGGTCGGCCGCGAACACGTCGCGGAACCTGGCGGGCTGGATGGAGAGATCGGTGCCCTTGCCGCTCGTCGTCTCGAACGGCGTCGGACTCAGCGCGGGGTTCAGCTCGCTGCCCGGGAACTTGGCGGCGAGCTGTCCGAGGACCTCGCCCTTGTCCGGCATGAAGGCGGAGACGTAGACCAGCGACTTCACGTTCGGGTTGCCGGCGGCCGCGCCGCTGATCACCGCGCCGCCGTAGGAGTGGCCGACGAGCACGATCGGGCCCTTGATGTTCTTCAGGACGCCGGCGATGTAGGTGGAGTCGTCGGCCGGCCCGCGCAGGGGATTGGGCGGGGCGAGGACCGTGTAGCCGTCCGCCTGAAGACGTTCGATCACCCCGTTCCACCCGGAGGCGTCGGCGAAGGCGCCGTGCACCAGGACCACGGTGGGTCGGGCGCCTGCGCCTGTGTCACCGCCCGTCGTCCCGGCAGGGCCCGAGTCGGCGGAGGCCGGCACCGCGACGGTGCAGAGCGCCACGGTCAGCGCGGCCGTGGAGACATGCGTGAAGCGCCGGCGTATGAGGTCGGCGGTGGACGGCATGGTCATGCTGTTCCCTCTTCTGCGGGGCAGGGTGGCGGACCCTCAGCGTTTCCGAGCACGGTCGACGCGGCGCGGCCCGCGAGGCAAGCGGGTGAAGAGGGCCGCCCGTCCGGGTGACACCTGCGGTACACCCGCCGTAGGCGGGTAACGCGGCACCGTCCGCAGCCCGGTGGGTGCCGCCGATCGGGTGGTCTCCGATCGCCCCCGTCAGGACGCGGTGGCCTGTGCCCGCGCGGGTCGGCGCGGGCAACAGGGCCCGGTCGACGGGGTCGGCAGCCCGGGCCGGAAGGGAACCGTCCCGCCGCGATCACCGCCCGGCCCGTGGTCGTCATGGAGGTGGGTGGGGCGTAAGCCCGCTAGATTGCGCTTCGTGCTCCTTTGAGGAAATTTGCGGCCTGCTCAGGGGGTGCGGTCTGTGCATGGTGAAGGCTGCCGATGGAGTGGGAGTTCCTGTGGCTTCAGGGTCCGGGCCTGAGCTCGACGTGCTGTCCAAGGACGTCGACGCGTACATCGAGCCGGGCGAGGGCGTCGCGCCGCCGCTGGGAGACGACGGGAACAACAAGGGCGGGTCATGACCGGCGGTCCGTCGCCGCAGCGGCAGCCGTCGATCGACGTCGGTGCCGGTATCTCGCAGGTGGAGGGCTATCTGCTGGCTCAGAGCCGGCTGCGGGAAGCCGCGGAGTCGGCGGAGATGTTCGCCGGACGCATGCCATGGCTGACCACCGCCCAGTACGACGAGGTCGTGCGTCTGTACGCCGAGGAGCACGTCGCGGTGTCCCGGAAGGCGCTGGAAGCGGTCACCGCGCGTGCCGGTGAGCTCCGCACGGAGTACAGCGAGCGGTACGACGCGTTGCGGCAGCGTCTGCTGCGCCAGGTGGCCGCCGCGCTCATCGGCCTCGCGGTCGTGTGGCTGTGCGTGGTGCTGCTGACCGTCCGTGGCTGAGGGCTTGGCTCTACCGGCGTGGATGGTCGGGTGACGGGCTAGGAACGGCGGCGCGGCTTGCCGCGCTTGCTGCCCTTCGCCCCGCCCTTGGCCCCGCCGGAACCGCTGCGGGCGCCCCTGCCCGTCGACGTACCGCCGGACTTGGTGCCGCCGGACGTGGCCGCGGGCTTGCGCCGTGCGCCTCCCGCGTCCGCGCGCTTGCTCTTCGGCTCGGCCGCCGTCCGAGCGCGACCGCGGGAGCTGTTGACGGTCCGCCCGCGGACGATCCCGATGAAGTCCTCCACCAGATCGGTGGTCCGGTCCTCCGGCCACGACAGCGCGATGCGCGACTCGGGGGTGCCGGACACCGGCCGGTACGTGAGGTCCTTGCGGTGGTGCAGACGGGCCAGTGACTGGGGTACGACGAGCAGTCCCACGCCGGCCGCCACCAGTTCGGCGGCGTCCGCCGTCGTCGCGGGGCGCTCGTACGCGGGCCTGCCGGGCGGCTGCTCCCAGTCGAGGGTGTCGTCGAGGGGGCGCAGCACGATCTCGTCGGCCAGATCCTCCGAAGACACCTCGTCCACCGCTGCCACGACGTGGTCCTTGGGGACCACGACCACGGTCGTCTCGGTGTAGAGGGGGATCGCGCTGAGGTCCGCTCCGTCGACCGGCAGCCGCACGAGCCCGGCGTCCGCGCCGCCGTCGCGCAGCACCTCGAAGGCCTCGGCGGGGGAGACCGCGACGAGAGTCAGGGGGACGCCGGGCAGCCGCTCGTTCCAGATCCGCACCCACTTCGTGGGCGTCACTCCCGGGACATACGCCAGCCGGAACGAAGGGGATGCTTCCGAGCCTGTCACCGGGCCAGGCTACCGGTCGTGGTCGGAGGGGGCGCACACGCTCGATACCCTGGACACCATGACGTCGCACCAGACCACCCAGACGATGAAGCCCGCGACCGCGGCGAAGAAGCTGGGTGTGTACCTCGAGGCCACCCCCACCGAGTTCCAGGAGGGTGTCGTCTCGCGCACCGAGCTGAACGCCCTCCAGGCAGACCCGCCCGAGTGGCTGCAGGAGCTGCGACGCAACGGCCCGCACCCCCGTCCGGTGGTCGCGGCGAAGCTCGGCATCTCCATCGCGGGTCTCGCGCGCGGCGGCGTGACCGACGCGCTCACCACGGAGCAGATCGACGCGCTGAAGAAGGACCTTCCCGAGTGGCTGCAGAAGGAACGCGCCACGCAGGCCGAGGTCCGCAAGGAATCGGTGCGTATCAAGGAGAAGAACGCGGAGCGAGCCGAGCAGCCCCGCGGTCCGCGTTCCTGATCTTCTCCGAGCTCGGGCGATCGCCGGTCACACGGACCGGCGAGAGGCGCTGAGCCAGTCCTTGTAGTGGGTGGCGGCCAGGCGGGCGCCGGGCCCCGGAACGAGAACGCCGTCGTCGGTGGCGGCGAACATGCCCGCCTGCTCGTCGGTGACGACGGTGCGCTCGTCCTGTCGGTCCGCCAGCGTGAGGCGGCCGAGCTCGTCCAAAGCGAAGACGTCCGGACCGGCGACATCGACCGAGCCGCCGAGCGGCGGGGCCGTGGCGACGTCGGCGAGGGCGTCGACGACATCGGCCGTCGCGATGGGCTGGATACGAGTGGAGGGCAGCCGGACCGTTCGGGCGTCGGAGGTCCACGACATGACCGCGTCCATGAACTCGAAGAACTGCGTCGCGCGCACGATCGAGTACGGCGTGGGCCCCTGCCGCAGCAGATCCTCCTGGAGCGTCTTCGCGCGGTAGTAGTCCAGCTGCGGCACCAGGTCGACGCCCACGATGGACAGGATCACCTGGTGACGGACACCCGCGCGCTCGCCCGCGGCCAGCAGGTTCCCCATGGTGGTGCGGAAGAAGTCCGGTGAGGCTTCATCGAACGTGGGCGAGTTCGTCACGTTGACGACGGTGTCCGCGCCTGCGAGCGCGTCGTCGAGCCCCTCGCCGGTGAGCAGGTCGAGGCCGGTGGACAGGGACGAGGGGGTCACCTCGTGCCCGGCCTCGCGGAGTCTGCCGACCAGCTGCGAGCCGATCAGTCCGGTGCCGCCGATGACCGTGATCTTCATGATCGTTTCCTTCCGTGAACCGAGCGTCGCTGGGCGCGCAAACTCGGATATCTGTTGTCCGAGATACTACTCGGATAGTCTTTGTCCGAGTCAACTGGAGGGCGCATGAAACTGTCCGGCGGCGTGGAGTGGGCGCTGCACTGCTGCGTGGTGCTGACCGCGGCGACCGAGCCGGTCCCGGCTGCCCGGCTCGCTGAGCTGCACGACGTCTCGCCCAGCTATCTGGCGAAGCAGATGCAGGCCCTGTCCCGGGCGGGTCTGGTGAAGTCCGTGCAGGGCAAGACGGGTGGATACGTCCTGACCAGGGCCGCCGGGGAGATCACGCTCCTGGACGTGGTGCAGGCGGTCGACGGCGCGAACCCGGCGTTCGTATGCACGGAGATCCGACAGCGGGGTCCGTTCGGGGCGCCACCCGAGGAGTGCGCGAAGGCGTGTCCCATCGCCCGCGCGATGGGTGCGGCGGATGCGGCTTGGCGGGCGTCACTGGCGAGTGTCTCGGTGGCGGATCTGGCGGGCTCGGTGGAGCGGGACAGCGGGCCCGAAGTGCTGCCGGCGATCGGTGCGTGGCTCAACGCGGACAGGGAGGCCGGCGCCTGAGGGTGCGGCCGGGCCTGGCGCTCCGGGGAGCCCTCGTCGTATGCGGGAGCGCCAGGTCAAAGGGTGGGCCGGCGGAGGGGTGGGGGGAGGGTCGTGCCGCGTTGCCGTGAAGGTGACTGGGCGCGCTCCTCAGCCCGCTGGCCAACTGGCGCGCTCAGCGGTGCGTCAGTGGAACCAGGCGACCAGGCGTACGTTCTCCGCACCGTGGACTCCGCTGAGAATGCCCATGACGCTCCAGACCCGGCCCCAGTCGGTGTCGGTCCCTGCAACCTCGGCGCGGCTGCGCGTGCCGGAGGCGTTTGTCTCCTGCCAGTCGGTGGCCGCGAGCTCGGCCCAGGTCAGCCAGGTGGTGCCGTGCACGTCGTCCGGGCCACCGTAGGCGGCGAACTCATCGCGTAGCCCCTGCGAGGCGTCATCAGGGAGACCGCGCCCCTCGGCCAGTGGGTGAAAGCCGTATGAGTTGCGGATCCCGAAGAGGCAGGCCAGGCCGTCGTAGGCGTTGCCCCTGTTGAGCAGGAACAGATCGATGCCGGCTTCCCACGCGGAGTCCTCATCCTCCGGATGCCGTAGACGGGCTCCCGGCCGGCACTCGATTATCCCGCTCACATCGGTTGACATGCAGAGATCCTGCCTGCGGCCGGAGGTCATCGCATCTGTTTGTTTCGCCATGGCACGGCAGTCTTGGGCCAACTATGACGCTCAAAGGTCGGCAAGGGTGCTCAAGGCGCCAACTATCGCGCTCAGTCGCGGCGAGGCAGAGCTTGCTCGCTCCAAGACCTTTGCATAAAGCTGCGGTGCTACGTATAGTCATGCCATCGACGAGGAGGACCCGATGGCAGTACGCGCAGCAGTGGCCGGAGCGAGTGGATACGCGGGCGGGGAACTGCTGCGTCTCCTCGTCGCCCACCCGGACGTCGAGGTCGGCGCGCTCACCGGGCACTCCAACGCAGGTCAGAAGCTCGGCGGGCTCCAGCCCCATCTGCTGCCCCTCGCCGGGCGGGTTCTGGAGCCCACCACCGCCGATGTGCTCGACGGGCACGACGTCGTCTTTCTCGCCCTCCCGCACGGGCAGTCCGCCGAGGTCGCCGAGCAGCTCGGCGACGAGGTTCTCGTCATCGACATGGGCGCCGACTTCCGGCTGCACAGCGCCGCCGACTGGGAGAAGTTCTACGGCTCACCGCACGCGGGGACCTGGCCCTACGGGCTCCCCGAGCTGCCGGGGGCCCGTACCGCTCTGGCCGGCGCCCGGCGGATCGCGGTACCGGGGTGTTATCCCACTGCCGTGTCGCTCGCGCTGTTCCCCGCGTACGCCGCGGGACTCGCCGAGCCCGAGGCCGTGATCACCGCGGCGTCCGGAACCTCCGGTGCCGGCAAGTCGCCCAAGGCGCACCTGCTGGGCTCCGAGGTGATGGGCTCCATGACCCCCTACGGCGTGGGCGGCGGCCACCGCCACACCCCTGAGATGATCCAGAACCTCAGCGCCGCCGCGGGCGAGCCGGTCACCGTCTCCTTCACCCCGACCCTGGCGCCGATGCCCCGCGGCATTCTCGCGACCTGCTCCGCCAAGGCGAAGCCGGGCACCACGGCCCATGACGTACGGGGCGCGTACGAGAAGGCCCTGGCGGACGAGCCGTTCGTCCACCTCCTGCCGGAGGGGCAGTGGCCCGCCACCGCGTCGGTGTACGGCTCCAACGCCGTGCAGATCCAGGTCGCGTACGACGAGGCCGCCGGCCGTCTCATCGCGATCAGCGCCATCGACAACCTCACCAAGGGCACCGCCGGTGGTGCGGTGCAGAGCATGAACATCGCCCTCGGACTTCCCGAGGACACCGGTCTTTCCACGATGGGAGTCGCTCCGTGAGCGGCATACGGGCAGCCGGCCGGCTGCAGAGTGACCCGGCAGCCGCGTCCGCGTGCCGCACGGGCAAGGAAGCGAACGAGGAGAAGCAGTGAGCGTCACGGCAGCGAAGGGATTCACGGCGGCTGGCATCGCGGCCGGGATCAAGGAGAGCGGCAACCCGGACCTGGCCCTCGTGGTCAACAACGGGCCGCGTCGCGCCGCCGCGGGCGTCTTCACCTCCAACCGCGTCAAGGCCGCGCCCGTCCTGTGGTCCGAGCAGGTCCTCAAGGGCGGTGACGTCACCGCGGTCGTTCTCAACTCCGGTGGCGCCAACGCCTGTACGGGGCCGCAGGGCTTCCAGGACACCCACGCCACCGCGGAGAAGGTGGCCGACGTGCTCGGCCACAGTGCCGGCGAGGTCGCGGTGGCCTCCACCGGTCTCATCGGTGTGCTGCTGCCGATGGACAAGCTCCTGCCCGGCATCGAGAAGGCCGCGGCACAGCTCGGTGAGCACGGTGGCGAGAAGGCGGCCATCGCGATCAAGACGACCGACACCGTGCACAAGACGGCCGTGTATCAGGGCGAGGGCTGGAGCATCGGCGGAATGGCCAAGGGCGCGGGCATGCTCGCCCCGGGACTCGCCACCATGCTCGTGGTCCTCACCACCGACGCCGACCTCGACAGCTCCACGCTCGACACGGCACTGCGGGAGTCGACCCGGCTCACGTTCGACCGGATCGACTCCGACGGCTGCATGTCCACCAATGACACCGTGCTGCTGCTGGCCTCCGGCGCGTCCGGGACGGCGCCGGAGTACGACGCGTTCGCCGAGGGGGTCCGCACGGTCTGCGGTGACCTGGCCCGCCAGCTCATCGGTGACGCCGAGGGCGCCTCCAAGGACATCCGTATCGAGGTCGTCGGCGCCGCCACCGAGGACGACGCCGTCGAGGTCGGCCGGTCCATCGCGCGCAACAACCTGCTCAAGTGCGCCATCCACGGTGAGGACCCCAACTGGGGCCGGGTGCTCTCCGCGATCGGCACCACCCGCGCCGCGTTCGAGCCCGACCGGCTGAACGTCGCCATCAACGGCGTGTGGGTCTGCAAGAACGGCGGAGTCGGTGAGGACCGCGACCTCGTCGACATGCGCTACCGCGAGGTGCGGATCACCGCCGACCTCTCCGCCGGCTCCGAGTCCGCCGTCATCTGGGCCAACGACCTGACGGCCGACTACGTCCACGAGAACAGCGCGTACTCGTCATGAGCACCCGCAAGCACACCGCACTGCCGAAGGCGCAGATCCTCATCGAGGCCCTGCCCTGGCTGACCCGGCACAACGGCAAGACCGTCGTCGTCAAGTTCGGCGGCAACGCGATGGTCGACGAGGACCTCAAGGCGGCCTTCGCCCAGGACATCGTCTTTCTGCGGCAGGCCGGCCTCAAGCCCGTCGTCGTGCACGGCGGCGGGCCGCAGATCAAGGCTCAGCTCGACCGGCACGGGCTGGTCAGCGAGTTCAAGGCGGGCCTGCGGGTCACCACGCCGGAGGCGATGGACGTCGTACGGATGGTCCTGTCCGGTCAGGTCCAGCGCGACCTCGTCGGCCTGCTGAACCAGCACGGCCCGCTCGCCGTCGGCCTCACCGGCGAGGACGCCCACACCATCACCGCCACCAAGCACCGGCCCACGATCGACGGCGAACTGGTCGACATCGGCCGCGTCGGCGAGATCACCGCGATCGACACCGGCGCCATCGAGGCGCTCCTCGCCGACGGCCGGATCCCGGTGGTCTCCTCGATCGCCCGCTCACAGGACGACGGACATGTCTACAACGTCAATGCTGATACGGCGGCTGCGGCACTCGCTGCGGCGCTGGGCGCCGAAACGCTGATGGTCCTCACCGACGTCGAGGGCCTCTACGAGGACTGGCCCGACAGCGACGAGGTGATCAGCAGACTCACCGCCGGTCAGCTGGAGAAACTGCTGCCGGAGCTCGCGAGCGGCATGGTCCCCAAGATGCAGGGCTGCCTGTTCGCCGTGCGCAACGGCGTCAACACCGCCCGCGTCATCGACGGCCGGGTGCCGCACTCGATCCTGCTGGAGATCTTCACCGACTCGGGCATCGGCACGATGGTCGTGCCCGACGGACAGGGGGAACCATGACCAACCAGGAACTCGCCCAGCGGTGGCGGGACGTGATGACCGACAACTACGGCACGCCCCAGTTGTCGCTGGTCCGCGGTGAGGGCGCCACCGTCTGGGACGCCGACGGCACGGCGTACACCGACTTCGTCGGCGGCATCGCCGTCAACGCGCTCGGCCACGCGCACCCCGCGGTCGTCGAGGCCGTGACCCGGCAGATCGCCTCGCTCGGCCATGTCTCCAATCTCTACACCGCCGAGCCGCCACTCGCGCTCGCCGAACGCCTCATCCAGCTCTTCGGGCGTCCCGGACGCGTCTTCTTCTGCAACTCCGGCGCCGAGGCCAACGAAGCCGCCTTCAAGATCGGCCGCCTGACGGGCCGTCAGCACATGGTCGCCACCGACGGCGGTTTCCACGGCCGGACCATGGGCTCCCTCGCCCTCACCGGTCAGCCGGGCAAGCGGGAGCCGTTCCTGCCGCTGCCGGGCGATGTCACCCACGTCCCGTACGGCGACGCGGACGCGCTGCGGGCGGCCGTGACCGAGGAGACGGCGCTCGTCGTCATCGAGCCGATCCAGGGCGAGAACGGTGTGGTCGTACCGCCCAGGGGATATCTGGAGGCCGCCCGGGAGATCACCCGGGCCACCGGCACGCTGCTCGTCCTCGACGAGGTCCAGACCGGCATCGGGCGCACCGGCCACTGGTTCGAGCACCAGGCCCACCAGGGCGTCGAGCCGGACATCGTCACTCTCGCCAAGGGGCTCGGCGGCGGACTGCCGCTCGGCGCGACCGTGGTCTTCGGCGAGGCCGCGGACCTGCTGAAGCCCGGTCACCACGGCACGACCTTCGGCGGGAACCCGGTCTCCTGCGCCGCGGGCCTCGCCGTGCTGAACACGCTGGCCGCGGACGGAGTCCTCGACGAGGTCAAGCGCCTCGGCGAGAGGATCCGCGACGGAATCGAGGGCTCCGCGGACCGGCCGGGCCATCCTCTGATCTCCCATGTCCGTGGTGCGGGCCTGTTGCTGGGTATCGTGCTCAACGAGCCCCTCGCGCCCCGGGTGCAGCAGGCGGCTCAGAGCGCCGGCTTCCTGGTGAACGCCCCGGCCCCCGATGTCGTACGGCTGATGCCGCCCCTGACCATCGGGGAGGCCGATGTGGACGCGTTCATCCGGGCGTTGCCCGGTGTTCTCGACGCGGCAGGCGGGGAAGGACGATCCGGAGAATGAGACGACGATGAGCGATGCGCAGGACACCGAACACGGCGGGCCGGCCGTGCCGCAGACCCGTACGGCCCGCCACCGCCGGATCGTGGACATCCTCAACCGGCAGCCGGTGCGCTCGCAGAGCCAGCTCGCCAAGCTCCTCGCCGACAACGGGCTGAGCGTCACCCAGGCGACGCTCTCCCGGGACCTGGACGAGCTCGGCGCCGTGAAGATCCGCAACACCGGCGGGGAGTTGATCTACGCGGTGCCCAGCGAGGGCGGCTTCCGCACCCCGCATGTGCCACTGGGGGAGTCGGCGAAGGAGGAGCGGATGCGCCGCCTCTCCGGTGAACTGCTCATCTCCGCGGAGGCGTCGGCCAATCTCGTCGTCCTGCGCACGCCCCCCGGGGCGGCCCAGTTCCTCGCCTCGGCCATCGACCAGGCCGAACTGCGCGACATCCTCGGCACGATCGCGGGCGACGACACCCTGCTGCTGATCAGCCGTGACCCGCTCGGCGGCCAGGCGCTCGCCGACCATCTGCTGCGCCTGGCCCAGAACGACCGCTGACGGGGGCCCGGTCGGGTCTCCGTCAGGCGGCCCCTACGTCCGGCCACTGCGTCGTCAGGCCGGCAACTGCGCCGAGTGGCGGGCGAATCCGCTGGTCTGCCAGGTGCTGCCGTCGGCGAGGACCGCGAACGCCTCGGTGCCCGTCAGGTCCTCCAGCCAGCCGCGGGCCCGGTCGCCCATCGCGTACGCGGCGGTCGCGCGGGCGTCCGCCTCCGTCAGCCCCGGGCAGACGACCGTCATCGAGGCGATGCCGTCGGCGGGGGGCCGCCGCGTGTGCGGGTCGAGGATGTGGCAGCCGCGCTCGGCCGGGCCCGAGGTGGCGACGGCCAGACCGTCCCCGGCCTCGATCACGGTGACCAGCTCGCCGGGGTGCAGCGGGTCCGACACCCCCACCCGCCAGGGACCGCCGTGCAGCTGGATGTCGCCGCCGCCGTTGAGGCAGACCGCGTCCGCGCCGGAGGAGGCGAGCATGCGGACCGCGCACTCCACCGCCCAGCCCTTGACCACGCCCGTGGGATCGAGGCCGCCGGCATAGCGGGCGGTGAACCAGCCGTCGCTCTCGCGCTCGGCGTCCTCGCACAGCCGGAAGACCTCGGCGACCTCGGTGACGCAGTCGTCGAGCGTGATCTCGCGCCGCGCCAGCCGGCTGATCTGGCTGTCCTCGCGGTATGTCGAGAAGATCTCGTCGACGCGGTGCAGACCGGCCACGGTGGCGGCGAGCCCGGCACGCACCCGCGGGGAGTCGCCTGCCGCGGCCATCCGGACGTCGAACGAGAAGACGGTACCCATCGCGTGCTCGACATGACGCAGACGCGTCCCACCGGACATCACAGGCCCGCCTTGTCGATGGCGCTCTGCAGGGACGTGATGTAGCCCTTGCTGGTGTAACTGGCCCCTGAGACGGTGTCGATGCCGGCGCTCTGTGCCGTGACCGCGGCCTGGTTGAGCTCGGGTACGGCATCGGCGGCGATCCGGCGGCTGTTGGCGTCGCTGTTCGGCGCCTTCACAGCGTCCGCCGCGGTGATCCTGCCGCCGCTGACCGTGATCTCGACCTGCACCGGGCCGTACTGCGTGTCGGCCACGTCCCCGAGCACGGTCTTCGGCGCCGCGTCGCCGGTGCCCGCGTCCGCGTCCGCGTCCGCGTCCGCGCCGGGGTCCGTACCGGCTTCCGCGTCCGCACCGGCTCCCGGGTCCGCCGCGGGCGGCGGTGCCGCCTCGCCGCTTCCCGTCCCTCCCGACGTCCCGGCGCCCGGGGCTGCCGCCCCCGCCTTGTCGATGGCGCTCTGCAGGGACGTGATGTAGCCCTTGCTGGTGTAACTGGCTCCTGAGACGGTGTCGATGTCGGCGCTCTGGGCCGCCAGCACGGCCTGGTTGAGCTTGGGGATGGCGCCGGCGGCGATCTGCCGGCTGTTGGCGTCGGCGTCGGGCGCCTTCACCGCCTGCGCGCCGGTGATCCTGCCGCCGCTGAGGGTCAGCTGGACCTGGACGTCGCCGTACTGCGTACCGGCGGCGTCCCCGAGCACCGTCTGTCCGCCGGTGGCCGAGGCCCCGTCGCCGGCCGACGCCGAGCCGCCCGGCGGAACCTGGGAACCGGCGGACGCCTCGGCCACCGTCGTGCCCGGCTGCTTCAGAGCGAGCAGCAGCACGACGCCGGTCGCCGTGGCGGCGATGCCGATCATGACCCGGCGCAGCGGGTGTTTCCTCTTCACGGACGGCCTCACATCTCGAAGGACTCGTGGTGGATGCGGCGGGACGGCACTCCGGCTTCACGCAGTGCCTGGAAGGACTCCTCGGCGAGACCGGGCGGTCCACAGAGGTACACGTCGTGGCTGTCGATGTCGGGCAGGACTTCCTTCAGCCGCTCGGCGGTGATCTCGGGCCGGGCACCGTCCGGACCGTTCACGGCGTACATCAGTTGTGCGTCGCGGTTGCGGGCGATCTCCTTGAGCTCGCTCCACAGCGCCAGGTCCTGGGTCTTGCTGGCCCGGTAGAGCAGGGTCAGATCCCCGGGCCCGCCGGGCAGCGTCTCGAACAGCGCCCGCAGCGGGGTGATCCCGGCGCCGCCCGCGATCAGCAGCACCTTGTTGCGGCTGCGCCGGCCGGCGGTCATCGCGCCGTAGGGACCCTCAGCCCAGACCCGGGTACCCGGCTCCAGCCGGGACAGCGCCGTGCTGTGCTTGCCGACGGCCTTGACGGTGATCCGCATCAGAGTGGGCCTGGGCGGGGCCGAGAGCGAGTACGGGTTGGCGCTCCAGCGCAGGCCCTTGGTGAGGAAGCGCCAGCGGAAGAACTGCCCCGCCTCGGCGCCGAGACGGTGCAGCCGGCGTCCGCTGATCAGCACGGAGACCACACCGGGTGCCTCGTCCACGGTCGACTCGACCCGCATGCGGTGCCAGAGGTTCAGCCGGACCGGCGCCAGCACGCGGTACCAGAGCAGCAGGGCGCCGACCGTCCCGTAGAGGGCGTACCAGACGGTGCGGGCAGCGGAGTCGGCTACGAACTCGGCCCCGGTGGCGAGTTGGTGCCAGAAGGTCAGATACACCGCGACATACGTCAGCAGATGCAGGTAGTACCAGGTCTCGTACGCCATCTTCCGGCGCACCATGCCGGCCGAGACGAAGCCGATGAACAGCAGGAGGCCGGTGCCGATCGCCGCCTTGATCATTTCGGGGAAGTCGACGACGACGGTGACGGTCTGGTCGATCACGCCCGTGTCGGCCTGTACGGAGTAGCCCCACACGGTCATCACGACATGCGTGACGATCAGGCAGATCGCATAGCGGCCGCTCATCGCGTGCCACCGCGTCACCCGGTCGGAACCCACCCGCCGCTCCAGCGCGGGAACGCGCGCCATCAGCAGGACCACCAGCGCGATTATGTAACCGCCGAGCAGCCCGGTGATCCTGCCGGCCCCGACCAGCCACTCGGCAGTGTCCATGTGCACCACGGCCGTGTTCTGCCACCACAGGGACAGCACGGCCGCCGCCCCGACCCAGGCGATGGCCAACAACACCACCGCCGGGTCACGCCGGGGCCGGATCGCCCGCATGGTCTGGCGTCTTGCGGCCCGACCACTCTGCAACATCGTCACGACTGCTCCTCGGCTGCGCCTCGTTCGCGTACCTGGATACGGATGCGAAGGGGCGGGAGTTCAACCGGTGAGGTCCGGGTTCTGCCGTGACGCGGGCGCGGGCGTCGGCACGGTGTGGGGCCGTGTGTCCGGTGACGGCCCCGGTCTGCGGGCGGTGGCCACGCCGGCCAGGACCGGGGCGCCGGGCATGCCGCGCCCTCGCCTCGGACGGCGTTCTGCGTCAAATCGGACGTGGCCTCGCGCCGAACGTGTCCCGCGTCGGGTCGGACGTGTCCTCGCACCTGACGGTGTCCTGCGTCAGACGGTGTCCGTCCGGGCCGCGAGAGGCAGCGGCAGCGCCGGCAGCCCGTCCAGGCTCACCCCCACGTGGTCCTTCTTCGCGCAGTACGCGGCGAACTCCTCGTCCGTCTTCCGGCCGAAGTGCTCCGCGTGCTGGGTGCGCTCCTCCCGGTAGTCCATGTAGGGCACGGCGAAGCCGCAGGCGTCGCTGATACGGCGGGCGTGGACGACCACGATCGCGCGGGCGGACGGCCCGTCGACCTCCGCGAAGTGGCCGATGTAGTCGGACCAGCGGGGATCGTCGCGGAACACGGCCTCCCCGGTGCCGTGCACCCTCAGCACCTTGGGCGGGCCGGAGAAGGCGCACCACATCAGCGTGATCCGGCCGTTCCCCTCCTCCCGCACATGGGCGACGGTCTCGGCGCTGCTGCCGCCGAAGTCCAGAAAGGCGAGGGTCTGTTCGTCGAGGACGACCAGGGTGCCGCTGCGGCCCTTGGGGGAGAGGTTGACGTGCCCGTCTCCGGCCAGAGGCGCCGTGGCGGTGAAGAACACCGGCTGCTGCTCGATGAATGCGCGGATACGGCCGTCCATATGTGCGTAGCGCTGTCCCATACGGGTGATTGTCCGCTGTGGTCGATCATCCCGTCCGGCCGTCTCATGCACCGGTTCGCACTGATGTGGCCGCCTTCGCCCCCAAGGCTCGGGGCCGCGTTGACAAAACATACGGTGCCTTGCATAGTTATACCCATCACCGAATGCATCGTAAGGAGAAACCCGTGACCGAGCGCGTCGTACTCGCCTACTCAGGCGGTCTGGACACCTCCGTCGCCATCGGCTGGATCGCCGAGGAGACGGGCGCCGAGGTCATCGCCGTTGCCGTGGACGTCGGCCAGGGTGGCGAGGACCTGGACGTCATCCGCAAGCGCGCGCTCGCCTGCGGTGCGGTGGAAGCCGAGGTCGCCGACGCGAAGGACGAGTTCGCCGAGGAGTACTGCCTCCCGGCGATCAAGGCCAACGCCCTCTACATGGACCGCTACCCGCTGGTCTCCGCGCTCTCCCGGCCGACGATCGTCAAGCACCTCGTCGCCGCCGCCAAGAAGCACGGCGCCACCACGGTCGCCCACGGCTGCACCGGCAAGGGCAACGACCAGGTGCGGTTCGAGGCCGGCATCGTCGCCCTCGCCCCCGAGCTGAAGTGCATCGCCCCGGTCCGGGACTACGCGATGACCCGGGACAAGGCGATCGCCTTCTGCGAGGACAAGCAGCTCCCGATCGCGACCACCAAGAAGTCGCCGTACTCCATCGACCAGAACGTCTTCGGGCGGGCCGTCGAGACGGGCTTCCTGGAGGACATCTGGAACGGTCCGATCGAGGACATCTACGAGTACACCTCCAACCCCGCCGAGCAGCGTGAGGCCGACGAGGTCGTCATCTCCTTCAAGGAGGGCGTCCCGGTCGCGATCGACGGCAAGCCCGTCTCCGTCCTCCAGGCCATCCAGCAGCTCAACGAGCGGGCCGGCGGCCAGGGCGTCGGCCGGATCGACATGGTCGAGGACCGGCTCGTGGGCATCAAGTCCCGTGAGGTGTACGAGGCCCCGGGCGCGATCGCGCTGATCACCGCGCACCAGGAGCTCGAGAACGTCACGGTCGAGCGCGAGCTGGCCCGGTACAAGCGGCAGGTCGAGCAGCGCTGGGGCGAGCTCGTCTACGACGGCCTGTGGTTCTCCCCCCTCAAGCGCGCCCTGGACGGCTTCATCAACGAGGCCAACCAGCACGTGACGGGCGACATCCGGATGACGCTGCACGGTGGTCGCGCCGTCGTCACCGGCCGGAAGTCCGCCGAGTCGCTGTACGACTTCAACCTCGCCACCTACGACTCGGGCGACACGTTCGACCAGTCGAAGGCGCAGGGCTTCATCGAGCTCTTCGGACTCTCGGCGAAGATCGCCGCCAAGCGCGACCTCGTCTGATTCCCCGATTCCCCGTGCACGCGACATCTGCCTCCCCGTTCCTCCGCGGCGGGGAGGCAGTGGTTCATCCACCCTCCTGAGGAGCTTCAGCTGTGAGCAGCAACAACGGTGACGTCCGGCTCTGGGGCGGCCGGTTCGCCGACGGCCCGGCAGAGGCGCTGGCGAAGCTGTCCGCGTCGGTGCACTTCGACTGGCGCCTCGCGCCCTACGACATCGCCGGCTCCCGCGCGCACGCCCGCGTGCTCCACAAGGCGGGGCTGCTCACCGAGGACGAGCTGACGCGCATGCTCGCGGGGCTCGACCAGCTGGAGACGGATGTCGCGGACGGTTCGTTCGTCGGCACCATCGCCGACGAGGACGTGCACACAGCGCTGGAGCGGGGCCTGCTGGAGCGGCTCGGCCCCGACCTCGGCGGCAAGCTGCGGGCCGGCCGTTCCCGCAACGACCAGGTCGCGACGCTCTTCCGGATGTATCTGCGCGACCACGCCCGGATCATCGGCGGCCTCGTCGCCGAAATCCAGGACGCGCTGGTGGGCCTCGCCGAAGCGCACCCCGACGTCGCGATGCCCGGCCGTACGCACCTTCAGCACGCCCAGCCCGTGCTGTTCGCCCACCATGTCCTCGCCCATGTGCAGTCGCTCTCCCGGGACGCGGAGAGGCTGCGGCAGTGGGACAAGCGGACGGCCGTGTCCCCGTACGGCTCAGGCGCGCTCGCCGGGTCCTCGCTCGGGCTCGATCCGGAGGCGGTGGCGAAGGACCTCGGCTTCGAGAACGGTTCGGCGGGCAACTCGATCGACGGCACGGCGTCGCGTGACTTCGCGGCGGAGTTCGCCTTCATCACCGCGATGATCGGCGTGAACCTCTCGCGCATCGCGGAGGAGATCATCATCTGGAACACGAAGGAGTTCTCCTTCGTCACGCTCCACGACGCGTTCTCCACCGGCTCGTCGATCATGCCGCAGAAGAAGAACCCGGACATCGCGGAGCTGGCGCGCGGCAAGTCGGGGCGCCTCATCGGCAACCTCACGGGCCTGCTGGCGACACTCAAGGCGCTGCCGCTCGCGTACAACCGCGACCTCCAGGAGGACAAGGAGCCGGTCTTCGACTCCTGCGACCAGCTGGAGGTCCTGCTCCCTGCGTTCACCGGCATGCTGGCCACGCTCACGGTGAACCGGGAGCGGATGGAGGAGCTGGCCCCGGCGGGCTTCTCCCTGGCGACGGACATCGCGGAGTGGCTGGTCCGGCAGGGCGTGCCGTTCCGGGTGGCGCACGAGGTCGCGGGCGAGTGCGTGAAGGAGTGCGAGCAGCAGGGGATCGAACTGGACCAGCTGACCGACGAGCAGTTCGCGAAGATCTCGGAGCACCTGACACCGCAGGTGCGCGGTGTGCTGAACGTCCCTGGTGCGCTGGCGTCGAGGAACGGGCGCGGCGGTACGGCGCCGTCGGCGGTGGCCACGCAGCTGTCCGAGGTGAAGGCGGACCTGGTGATCCAGCACGCGTGGGCGCGGGCGAAGCACTGACCACCGCGCGTCGGGCGGCCGGCCCCGTCCGGCCGCCCGACGCGCAAGGGCCCGTGCTCGCGCCGTACGCATTGCGGCTCGAAACCCGTCACGACGGGTGCGGCGCCGACTCGGACGCCCACGTGGTCGACGCGCGCGAGTTGGTCCGTCTCGTCCGCGAGGCCGCCGCCACGGGGGCCTCCGCACAGCGGGTGCCGCTGCACGACCGGGCCCTCGCGCCCCGGCGCGTTCGCTGCTCGCCGACGTCGCCGGCCCCTGGCCGAGCGAGTGCCTCGGCGGAGCGCTCGACCACCCGCGGCTGTCCGCACCGCAGCAGCGGGCCGAGGCCCGGCTCGCCAAGGGCCCTACGAAAGCGTGGTGACCGATCCCGCGCTGCCGGCCCCGAAGCCCCCGGATCGCGAACGGCTCGTTGCGGCCCGGACGACCGCCCTTTTCCGCGGCGTCCGCCGGGCGGAAGCCCTGGCACTGATAGCGCAGCACTCGCCGGTTCCAGCTCGCCGAGCCCGGCGTCCCACCAGGCACCGGGCCGCGCATCCTGCACGACCGCGTGCTCCGTGCCGATCCCCGTCCGGACCGACCGCCCGCCCCCGGCTATGCGCCGGTGAGACATAGCTGCCGTGGAACACGCGCGGTCATCCGGCGCCGGAGTACGGCAACACCTACGGCGGTCGGGCGGCCCGAAGTTTCCCGGATCGGCGTGGCCGCACGGCTGCTCGGCCCTCGCCGTCCGGTCCGGACATCTGAGCCGGGCCGATGGCCGGCTCGTTCCGGCTGCTGGAACAGGCACGCCGTCACCGGGCCGAGGCGGCCGCCGCGCTGGAGGACGCACGGGACTTCCGCGGCCGCCCGCCCGCCTGCCCGACCGCTCCGGACGGCGGACTCCGCCTTCACGGCGGTGGGCCCCCGTGGCCGAGGGGGCGGCCAAGGCCGCGGAGTTCGTGCGGCGAGGACGGTGCGGGCCGCCGGCGGCTCTCCCGGAGCCGTTCTGCGGCCGCCCGCTCCGCAGCGCCGACCTCCTCGCCGACCGCCGGTTTCCTGAGCCGCGCCTGCCCCGGCGAGGACTGCGGCCGGCTCTGCCTCGACGAGAGCGGCCGCGCCGGTGGTGCGGCCCGGCACCCGCGGGAGGGGGCACCCGACCTATGAATGAGACACTGGTGTCTCATATGGTCTATGCTTGTCTCATGACAGTGGATCGTGAGCAGGTACTGCGGACCGCCGCCGGCCTCCTCTCCCGCAAGGCGACCTCCACGATGGACGAGGTCGCCAGGGCCGCCGGCATCGGTCGCGCCACCCTGCACCGGCACTTCGCCGGGCGGGAGGCGCTCGTACGGGCGCTGGAGGACCTCGGCATCCGCGAGTTCGAGACGGCCCTCGACGCCGCCCGCCTCGCGGAGGGACCGGCTCCCGAGGCGCTGCGCAGATTCATCGCGGAGACCGAGCCGAGTGCCGGGCTGCTCGCCTTCCTCGTCACCGAGAACCAGCTGTTCGAGGGCGAAGAGGTCAACGAGGGCTGGGCCAGGCTCGATGCCCGGGTCTCGGCCCTGTTCCGGCGCGGCCAGGACGAGGGCGACTTCCGCATCGACCTCACCCCTGCCTGGCTCACCGAGGCGCTGTACGGGCTGATCGGCTCGTGCGCCTGGGCGGTGCAGGACGGCCGGGTCGCGGGCAAGGACTACCAATTCATGATCGCCGAGCTGCTGCTCGGCGGCGCACGACGGAGCGTGGAGAAATGAGCACAACCGACCAGCGGGCGACGGCACACGAGACCGTGCGCGCACCCGGCCGGTGGCTCGCCCTGGCGGTCCTGGTCCTGGCGGTGCTGCTCGTCGCGGTCGACGCCACCGTGCTCGGCCTCGCGACCCCCTACCTCAGCGAGGACCTGAAGCCGTCCGGCACCCAGCTGCTGTGGATCGGCGACGTCTACTCGTTCGTCATCGCCGGACTGCTCGTCTCCATGGGCAGCCTCGGTGACCGCATCGGCCGCAAGAAGCTGCTGCTGACGGGCGCGGTCGCGTTCGGCGCGGTGTCGGTGCTCAACGCCTACGCCTCCAGCCCCGAGATGATGATCCTGGCCCGCGCGCTGCTCGGCATCGCCGGTGCCACACTGATGCCCTCCACCCTGGCCCTGATCCGCAACATCTTCCACGACCCCAAGGAGCGCAGCGTCGCGGTCGGCATCTGGGGCGCCGCCGCGTCTGCGGGCGCCGCGGTCGGGCCCGTCGTCGGCGGATTCCTGCTGGAGCACTTCTGGTGGGGCTCGGTCTTCCTCATCAATCTGCCGGTCATGGCGGTGCTGGTGGTGGTCGGCATCAAGCTGCTCCCCGAGTCGCGCAATCCCGACCCCGGCCCCTGGGACCTCATCAGCGTGGCCCTCTCGCTGATCGGCATCGTCGCCGTCGTGTACGCCGTCAAGGAAGCGACCGTGCACGGCCTGCGCCCGGACACGTGCGGGGCCGCGGTCATCGGCATCGCGGCGCTCGTCTGGTTCGTACGACGGCAGTTGACGCTGCCCTCGCCGCTTCTGGACGTACGCCTGTTCCACCACAAGGGCTTCTCGGGCGCGGTGCTGGCGGACCTGCTCACCATTCTCGGCCTGTCCGGACTGGTGTTCTTCCTCTCGCAGTTCCTCCAGCTCGTCCAGGGGCGCTCGCCCCTGGAGGCCGGGCTCATCGAACTGCCGGCGGCGATCGGAGCGGTGGGCGCCGGCCTGCTCGCCGGCTACGCGGCGCGCCGCGCTTCCGTGCGCAGCGCCGTCTCGACGGGCCTGGCGGCCGTCGGTCTGGCCCTCGCGGCCTGCACGCTGCTGACGGCCGACACCTCCGCGCCGATGCTCGGGATCGCGCTGTTCGTCGGCGGACTGGGCGCGGGGCTCGCGTTCACCGTGACCGCGGACGTCATCCTGTCCACGGTGCCCAAGGAGCAGGCGGGCGCCGCGTCGGCCGTCTCCGAGACCGCGTACGAACTGGGTGCGGCGCTCGGCATCGCCCTGCTGGGCACCGTCGTGACCGGCGTCTACCGGGACTTCACCGTCCCGCAGGGCGTACCGGCCGGTGCGGCGGAAGCGGCCCGGGACTCGCTCGGCGGCGCGGTGGAGGTGGCCGGCGGGCTGCCCGCGCACCAGGGCGAGGCGCTGCTCTCCTCGGTGCAGACCGCGTTCACGGAGGGGTTCCATGTGGCGGGCGCGGTGGGCTCGGCCGTGCTGTTCGCGACGGCGATCGCGGCGTGGTTCCTGCTGCGCGGCCAGCGCCTCGAAAGCGGCGTGGAGCACTGACGCACGACGACCGCGTACCGCGTACCGCGTACCGCGTGGAGCACTGACGCACGACGACGGGCCGGGACCCTCAGCAGGTCCCGGCCCGTCGTCGTGCGTCGTGGGGCAGTCGGCTCACCCGGTCAACTGCCCCGTACCGCCGGGCGGTTCGCGGCGCACCCGGCGGCCTTCGGCGGTCCTACGCGGCCTTCGCCTTCGTGGCGTACATGTCCACGTACTCCTGACCCGACAGCTCCATGACCTCGGTCATCACCGAGTCCGTCACCGCACGCAGCACATAGCGGTCGCGGTCCATGCCCTCGTAGCGCGAGAACTCCATCGCCTCACCGAAGCGGATCGTCACCCGGCCCGGGCGCGGCAGGCCCGCGCCGCCCGGCTGGAGCTTGTCCGTGCCGATCACCGCGAACGGAACCACCGGCGCGCCTGTCATCAGCGTGAGCCGGGCGATGCCCGTGCGGCCCCGGTACAGCCGGCCGTCGGGGGAGCGGGTGCCCTCGGGGTAGATGCCGAAGACCCTGCCCTCCTCCAGCACGCGCCGTCCCGTCATCAGTGCCGCCACCCCGCCGTTGGCGCCGTCGCGGTCGACGGGGATCATCCCGCAGCCCGTGAAGAACCAGGCCATGGCCCGGCCCTTGAGGCCCTTGCCCGTCACGTACTCGTCCTTGCCGATGAAGTACACCGGACGGGCGCACACCAACGGCAGAATCATCGAGTCGATGAACGTCAGGTGGTTCCCGGCGAGAATGACAGGACCGGTGCCCGGGATGTTCTCCGTGCCCTCCACCCGTGGACGGAACATCAGGCGCAGGAAGGGTCCTAGGACGGCCTTGATGAGCGACAAGCGGGACAACGGGTCCTCCGGTCTCAGGGACGGACGGTAGTGGACGGCCAAGTCTGTGCAGGTGAGGACGATACTCGCGGCTTCTCTCCACCGCACATCGGGTTCACGGAGCGGATACGCAGTGTTGACGTGTGTTTCCGGCGCGTTCGTCCAGGGTCTGCCGTACGTAAGGCGTAGCTGCCTACGATCGGGCGTCTTCCGACAGGTGCGGGACATCACATGGAGGTACCTCGATGACGCAGGATTCGGACAGAAGCCCGGCTCGCCGGACTGTTCTCGGAGCGGCGGTACTCGGCACGGCCGCCCTCGGTGTCGGTGCCACCACCACGCCGTCCGGAGCTACTGAACGACGCGGCGGCCACGGTGGATACAAGGACCTGCCGTACCCGACGGTCATCGCCCACCGCGGTGCCAGTGGTTACCGGCCCGAGCACACGCTCGGCTCGTACCAGCTGGCGCTCGACATGGGCGCGCACGTCATCGAGCAGGACCTGGTGCCCACCAAGGACGGTCATCTCGTATGCCGTCACGAGAACGACATCACGGGTACCACGGATGTGGCGAACCATCCCGAATTCGCCACGCGGAAAACGACGAAAAGCGTCGACGGGGTGAGCCTCACGGGCTGGTTCACCGAGGACTTCACGCTCGCCGAGCTCAAGACGCTCCGCGCGAAGGAGCGGATCCCGGCCGTCCGGCAGGAGAACACGCTCTACGACGGCCGCTGGAGCGTGCCCTCCTTCGAGGAGGTGCTGCGCTGGGCCGAGACCGAGGGCCGTCGTCGTGGCCGGCCGGTGTGGCTGCACGTCGAGACGAAGCACCCCACGTACTTCCGGAGCATCGGCCTCGGGCTGGAGGAGCGGCTCGCCAAGCTGCTGCGCCGCTACGGGCGCGACCGCCGCAACTCGCCCGTGTTCCTCCAGTCGTTCGAACCGAGCAGCATGCAGCGGATGGCGAAGCTCGTCGACTCGCCGCGCGTGGTGCTGTTCGACGCCGCGAACACCCGCCCCTGGGACTTCGTGACGGCGGGGGACCCGCGGACGGTGGCCGATCTCGTCAAGCCCGAGGGCCTGAAGTGGATCGCGTCCTTCGCCCAGGGCATCGGCCCGTGGGTCGACCTCATCATCCCGAGGGACGCCAACGGCAAGCTGACGAAGACGACGACGCTGGTGCGGGACGCCCACGCCAAGGACCTGATCGTGCACCCGTACACCATGCGGAACGAGAACAGCTTCCTGCCCGCCGACTTCCGGCGGGGCACCGACCCGACCGCCTACGGCGACGCGTTCGGTGCCTTCAGGGTCTACTTCGAGACCGGCATCGACGGCATCTTCACCGACAACGCCGACACCGGACTGCTGGCCGCCGCGGACTTCCGCGGCTGATCAGGGGAACCGGCCTGCCCCCGCGTACGGCGGGGGCAGGCCCTGTCCGCCCGTACGGGTGACTGTGCGCCCGCGGGGCAACCGTCGCCGCATTGCGGCACGTCCCGCCGGGCATGACGCTTCTCTATGACTCCGCTGCCCATGTCGTCAGTGCTCTGCGCCCGTTGGTGAGCGCGGAGGCGACGGCCGAGGCCCCCGGTGCGGCGATGGACGCGGGCGATCTGGAACAGGCCGTGTGGGTGCGGCTGTTCGAACAACTCGACGGTGACGGACCACCTCCGGACGCCGCCCGCTGGGTCAGGTACGCGGTACGGGCCGAGGCCCGGCGCGCCCGGCGCACGGCCGCACGCGAGCGTCCGTACGGCACGGAGCCCTCGGCCGACCCCGCGGGCGGACCGGAACGGGCGGCGCTGCGCGCCGAACGCCGCCGCACTCTGCGGGCGGCCGTCGCCCGCACTCCCGGGAACTGCCCGCGTCTGCTGACTGCGATGTTGTCGCCCGAGGACCCCACCTACCGGGAAATCGCAGGGGAGTTGGGTATCTCACAAGGAAGTCTGGGGCCGATGCGTTCCCGTTGCCTGGGATGCCTGCGCAGAATGCTCATGACAGAGGTTGCAGCTCCTGAACATGGGGGAAAGGAGCGGTAGACAACCGGCGGACAGGTGAGCGGGAGGCGTGCGCACATGGGCATGAGCGTGACCATCTCAGCGGCGATAGCACAGGACGCGGAGCAGATCCTCAAGCTGCAGTATCTGTGCTACCAGGCCGAGGCCGAGCTCTACGGGGACTACGGGATCGAGCCCCTCACCCAGTCACTCGACGATCTGCGGGCCGAGATCGACCAGGGCCACGCTCTGGTGGCCAGGCTCGGTGACGAGGTGATCGCCTCCGTGCGCGGCCGGGTCGACGAGGAGGGGACGGCCCGGATCGCCAAGCTCATCGTGCACCCGAGGATGCAGCGCCACGGTCTCGGCGGCCGGCTGCTCGACGCGATCGAGAAGGGCTTCGCCGCGGAGCCCGCGGCCAAACGCTTCCAGCTGTTCACCGGCCACCGCAGCGAGAGCAACCTGCGGCTCTACCGCAGCCGTGGATACGTACAGGTTTCCAGCGAGCAGGTGGGGCCGAGACTCACGCTGGTCACGCTCCAGAAGGAAGCGGCGGCACGGGAGTTCGTCGCCAGCGCCTGATGCCCGGGCAGCCCGTCCGGGCCGTGTCCGCGGCGGACTCCCTACGCGGGCTGCCTGCGCGAGCCCTTACGCGGGCTGCCTGCGTGAGCGGCGCAGCCACAGCATTCCGGTGATCGGCAGCAGCACCGGGATGAAGAGATAGCCCATGCCGTACTCCGACCACACGGTCGAGTCGGGGAAGGCGGACGGTTCCAGCACCGTCCAGGTACCGACGATCAGGACGCCCGCGAGCTCGGCGGCGCAGCACACCAGCGCCGCCCTGCGGGCCTTCTCTCCGCCGCGGACCAGGGTGTAGGTGATGAAGGCATACACCACGGCGGCGACGGCGGAGAGCACATGCGCCAGCGGGGCGCTGCCGAAGTCGGTGAGGATCTGGTAGACCGAGCGCGACACCGCGCCGACCGACATCACTCCGTACACCCACACCAGCAGCAGTCCGGGGCCCCGGACGAGCCTGGTCCGCTCCTGCCGGCCGTTCTTGTCGCCGGTGACGGGCTCGGCCATCGTCAGCCTCCCCAGATGTCGTAGAGCCGCACTTCGAGTACCGCGAGGACCACGGCCCCGGCGGCGACGGTCGCCGAGCCCCAGCGGGTCCGCTCCGCCAGCGACAGGAATCCGGCGGCCGGGACCGAGAGGAACGAGCCGATCAGATAGGAGACGAAAATCGTGTTGCCCTCGTGCGCCTCCTGCCCGCGCGCCAGTTGGACGATGCCCACCACCAGCTGCGCCAGCGCGAGGACGGTCACCACGGCCATGCCGATGAAGTGCCAGTCCTTGGTCGGCTGATCGCGATAGGCGGCGAAGCCGCACCAGGCGGCGAGAGCGAGCGCGGTCACGGCGACCGCGACCGTCAGGGCGTCAAGCATGGCCCGAGCGTATTACGGGCCAAAAGGCCCGCTGCGAGCGGCCCCGGTGCGCCCCGTAGGGTCGGGACCATGAAGATCCCCGCCGAAGCCCTGCTGTTCGACAACGACGGAACCCTCGTCTCCTCGATGGAGTCGGTGTACCGCTGCTGGACCCGGTGGGCGCGGGAGTACGGCATCACCGCGGAGGACTTCGCCCGCGTCGAGCTGCACGGCCGTCCCGCCGTGGAGATAGCCGCCGACCTGCTGCCCGCCGCGGTGGTGCCCGAGGCCGTGGCCCGTATCGAGCAGCTGGAGGTCGAGGACGTCGCCGGGGGAGTCGTGCTCCTGCCCGGCACCGCCGAACTGCTGGACAGCCTGCCCGCCGACCGCTGGGCCGTCGTCACCTCCGCGACGCGGCGGCTGGCCGAGGCCCGGCTCGAAGAGGTCGGCATCCGGCCCAAGAACCTCATCGCCGCGGACGACATCACCCGGGGCAAGCCCGACCCGGAGCCCTTCCTGCTCGGCGCGCGCCGGCTCGGGGTGCGGCCGGAGGGCTGTGTGGTCTTCGAGGACGCCCCGGCAGGACTGACCGCGGGGCGGGCCGCCGGTATGCGAACCGTGGCCTTGACCACAACGCACGCGGCCACCGAGCTGTTGGCCGATGTCATCGTCCCTGATCTCTCGGCAGTGTCTGCGCAGGTCAGCGGGGCCGGCCTGGAGATCACCGCGGCGGAGTGACTCCGTCCATTTTCCATCTCCCAGCTGTCCGCTATTCGGACGGCCGTGATCGTCCGGTGTGACGGTCTGGTTTACTTGCCGCCATGACCACGACGAGCAGCCGCACCCTTGCGACCGAGGCGATCACGACGCCCGGTGCTCGTTGTATGTGTCGAATGTGCGCCTTCTGAGGGCCCCTGCCGTTGTTTCGCGCCCCGAAGTGAGACCGCAGACGCCGCGTCCGTAGCCATGGACCACGCCTGCCCCCGCGCACTTTTCCCGTTCCGTGCTCCGGAACGAATCCGTGCCGCTTTCCGAATGTGAATGCCCCGTGCCCGGCGACACCCCTGCCGTGCACTCGACAGTGACGGACATCCCTGTGATCACCACATCGGGCCTGACCAAGGTCTACCGCTCGCGAGGACGCGAGGTCACCGCGCTGGACGGCGTCGATCTCCACGTCGCGGAGGGCGAGGTGTACGGCGTCATCGGCCAGAGCGGCGCCGGCAAGTCCTCGCTCATCCGCTGCGTGAACCTCCTGGAGCGTCCCACCGCCGGCACCGTGACCGTGGCCGGCGAAGACCTCACGGCTCTCGCCGGCCGAGGACCGCGGGCGGGCAAGCAGCTGCGCGAAGCCCGCAGCCGTATCGGCATGGTCTTCCAGCACTTCAACCTGCTGTCCTCGCGCACCGTGCAGGACAACGTGGAACTGCCGCTGGAGATCCTCGGCATCTCCGGCCGGGAACGCTCCCGCAAGGCGCTCGAACTCCTCGACCTGGTCGGCCTCGCCGACAAGGCCAAGGCCTACCCCAGCCAGCTCTCCGGCGGCCAGAAGCAGCGGGTCGGCATCGCCCGCGCGCTCGCCGGCGACCCCAAGGTGCTGCTCTCCGACGAGGCCACCAGCGCGCTCGACCCGGAGACCACCCGCTCCATCCTCCATCTGCTGCGCGACCTCAACCGGCAGCTGGGCCTGACGGTCCTGCTCATCACGCACGAGATGGACGTCGTCAAGACGGTCTGCGACTCCGCCGCCCTGATGGAACAGGGCCGCATCATCGAGTCCGGCACCGTCAGCGAACTGCTCGCCACCCCGGGCTCCGAGCTGGCCGCCGCACTCTTCCCGGTCAGCGGCGACGCCTCGGGCATAGACCGCACGGTCGTCGACGTCACCTTCCACGGCGAGGCAGCGGCCCGTCCGGTGATCTCCCAGCTCTCCCGTACGTACAACATCGACATCTCGATCCTCGGCGCCGCGATGGACACCGTCGCGGGCCGGCAGGTCGGCCGGATGCGCATCGAACTGCCCGGCCGGTTCGAGGAGAACGTCGTACCGATCGGATTCCTGCGCGAGCAGGGACTCCAGGTCGAGGTGGCCGACGAGGCCGTTGCGGCCGAGCTTGTGAAGGACGGTGCCAAGTGATCTGGTCGGAGATGCAGCCCCTGCTGGAGCAGGCCTCTTGGGACACGCTCTACATGGTGGGCTGGTCCACCCTCATCGCCATCGTCGGCGGACTGCCGCTCGGCGTCGTCCTCGTCCTCACGGACCGCGGCGGTCTGCTCAGCAGCTCCCTGCTGAACAAGGTGATCGGCCAGATCGTGAACGTCACGCGCTCGATGCCGTTCATCATCCTCATGGTCGCGCTGATGCCCTTCACCAAGGCACTGACCGGAACCACCATCGGCCGGGAGGGCGCCATCGTCCCCCTGGCGATCGGTGCCATCCCGTTCTTCGCCCGGCTCGTGGAGACCGCTGTCCGAGAGGTCGACGGCGGGCTGGTGGAGGCCGTGCAGTCGATGGGCGGCAGCACCTGGACGGTTGTCCGCAAGGTGCTCGTGCCCGAGTCCCTGCCGTCGCTGATCTCCAGCGCCACCACGACGATCGTCGCGCTCATCGGCTACTCGGCGATGGCCGGAACGGTCGGCGCCGGCGGACTCGGCGACATCGCCATCCGCTACGGCTACCAGCGCTTCGAGACCGAACTGATGTGGATCACGGTGGCCATCCTCGCCCTCGTCATCTCCCTCATCCAGTTCGCCGGCGACTACGCGGCCCGCGGTCTGCACCAGCGCGGACGCGGCAGTTCGGCACCCCGGCTGCGGATCCTCAAGCCCGCCACCGCGACCGCCGAACCCACCAAGACTTCCTGACCCCCATTGACCCCACCAGGGTCGTACCACCCATGGAGAAAGGCACTTTTCGTGCGTAACACCGCCAAGATCACCACCGCCGTCCTGGCCGCCGGAGCCCTCACCCTCGGGCTCTCCGGCTGCGGCTCCGACTCCGGTTCCTCCGCCGACGCCGACGCTCCGCTCGTCGTCGCAGCGAGCTCCGTCCCGCACGCCGAGATCCTGAATCACGTGAAGGACAAGCTCGCGGCGAAGGACGGCCTCAAGCTGGAGGTCAAGGAGTTCACCGACTACGTGACGCCGAACACGGCCACCGAGAGCGGTGAGGTGGGTGCCAACTACTTCCAGCACAAGCCGTACCTCGACGACTTCAACAAGAAGAACGGCACGCACATCGTGCCCGTCGCCACGGTCCACCTTGAGCCCCTCGGCCTGTACTCCAACAAGGTCAAGAAGATCGCCGACCTGAAGAACGGCGCCACGGTCGCGCTGCCGAACGACACCACCAACGAGGCGCGTGCGCTCAAGCTGCTCGCCCTCAACGGCGTCATCGAGCTCAAGGCCGGCGCGGGCAACGACGCGACGCCCAAGGACATCGCCGAGAACCCCAAGAAGATCCAGTTCAAGGAGATCGAGGCCGCCCAGGTGCCGCGCTCGCTCGACGACGTCGACGCCGCCGTGATCAACGGCAACTACGCCGTCGAGTCCAAGCTCAGCCCGAAGGACGACTCCCTCGTCCTGGAGTCCGCCAAGGACAACCCGTACGGCAACTTCCTCGCGGTCAAGAAGGGCAACGAGAAGGACCCGCGCGTGGTGAAGCTCGCCAAGCTGCTGAAGTCGCCCGAGGTGAAGAAGTTCATCGAGGACACGTACGACGGCTCCGTGGTCCCGGCCGTCTGACCGGCCCGCAGACCCCCACAGCCCGTACGACACGACAGGGAGCACACCATGCGCAAGCGGGTCATCGCGGCCGTCGCCGCGACCGGGGCACTCGCCCTGGCGCTGACGGCGTGCGGTTCGGGGCCGGGCACGGGCGGCGGTGACGCGAAGACCCTCGTCGTCGGCGCCACCGCCGTGCCGGCCGGCGAGGTACTCGACTTCATCGCCGGGGACCTGGCCGAGAAGGAGGGCCTGGACCTCCAGGTCAAGGAGTTCACGGACTACGTCCTGCCCAACACCGCCCTGGCGGAAGGACAGCTGGACGCGAACCTGTACCAGAACGCCCCTTTCCTAGAGAACTTCAACACGACGAAGGGCACCGACCTCGTCCCCGTCACCGAGGCCTATCTGCCTCCGATGGGGGTGTACGCCGAGAAGCTCGACGACATCGCCGAGCTGCCCGCGGGTGCGACCGTCGCCGTGCCGAACGAGACCACCAACGAGGGGCGGGCGCTCCTGCTGCTGGCCTCCGAGGGGATCATCACGCTCAAGGAGGGGGCCGGCGTCGCCGCCGGTCCCGCGGACATCACGTCCAACCCGAAGAAGCTGAGGTTCAAGGAACTGGAGCCGGCGCAGCTGCCGCGTGTCCTCGGTGACGTGGACGCCGCGGTGATCAACAGCAACTACGCGCTCGACGCGGGTCTCGACCCCACGAAGGACGCGGTACTGCTGGAGAGCGCCGAGGGCAACAAGTACGCCAACGTCCTCGCCGTGAACAAGGGCGACGAGGACGATCCGCGGGTGAAGAAGCTCGTCACGCTGCTGCACTCACCCGAGGTGAAGAAGTTCATCCAGGACACCTACAAGGGCTCCGTCCTGCCGGCCGCCGCGGGCTAGGTCACCGGACCGGCACACGCGGTCGGCACGATGTCGGCACGATCGGAAGCCGGGCATCGGTCCGTCGCCCTCCAGCGGGCCCCGCACTCCCTTCACGGGGGGTGCGGGGCCACGTCGGCCTTCCCGTCCGGCGCTCAAGTGCGGGACCCTGTGGTGCAGTTCCGGCGCGTCATGCTGCATGCTGGGCTTTTCAGCAGGCCCCTGGTTACGGAGCGCGCATGACTACCACCTTCCCGGACGTGTCCATCAGCACGGAGCGGTTGGTGCTGCGCCCCTTCGAAGAGGCCGACATCCCGGCTCTCACGGAGATGATGAACGACGAGATGGTCACGGCCTGGACGTCGGTGCCCCAGCCGTACACCACGACGGACGGCGAGCGCTGGGTGCGCAGGATCGCTCCTTCGGAACGCACACAGGGCCGCGGGATCGCCCTGGCCGTCACCGAGTTCCTCACCCAGCGGCTCGTCGGCACGGTGCACCTCCAAAACACCGACTGGCGCACGCTCGCCACCGAGGTCTCCTACGTCACCGCACCCTGGGCGCGCGGCGAGGGATACGCCACCGAATCCGTCCTGGCGATCGCCCAGTGGCTGTTCCGCGTGCAGCGCTTCGAACGCATGGAGCTGCGCACCCCCGCCGACAACACCGCCTCCCAGCAGGTCGCCCAGAAGATCGGCTGTATCAGCGAGGGCGTGCTGCGGAACGCCTGGATAGCGCGGACACAGACGGCCGACGGCGGCTGGGCCGACATCCGCACCGACCTGATCGTCTGGAGCCTGCTGTCCGAGGACCTCGAAGGCGTCACGGACCAGTTGGCGGACTCCGGCTACGCGTCGTTCACCGACTGGAACTGACCGCCGACTGGAACTGCCCGGCCCCCGACTGATTCAGTAGGTGCGCACCCCAGGTAGCCTCGGCCTGCCCGTACGGGTACGCCCTGCACCACCTGCGACACCACCAGGGAGACTGACGACGATGGCCGACCGCGTCACGGTGATCGGCTGGGACGGTTCGCCCCTCACCGCTGCGGCCAGGTCCGCCCTCTCCGCCGCCACGCTGGTGGCCGGGGCGGCCCACCACCTCGCGCTCCCGGAGGTGCCACGGGACGCCGAACGCATCCGGCTCGGCAGCGTCGACCTCGCCGCCCGGCGGATCGCGGTCCACCGCGGCAGCGCCGTCGTCCTCGCCGACGGCGACCCCGGCTTCTTCGGCGTCGTCCGCACCCTGCGGGCCCCCGAGCACGGCCTGGAGGTCGAGGTCGTGCCCGGCGTCTCCTCCGTCGCCACCGCCTTCGCCCGCGCGGGGATGCCCTGGGACGACGCCCAGGTGGTCGTCGCCCACCGCCGTACCCTGCGCCGCGCCGTCAACGTCTGCCGCGCACACACCAAGGTCGCCGTCCTCACCTCGCCGGGCGCGGGCCCGGCCGAGCTCGCTCTCCTGCTGGAAGGCGTCCACCGCACCTTCGTCATCTGCGAGGAGCTGGGCACCGACCGCGAGCAGGTGACGGTCCTCACCTCCGACAAGGCCGCCGACCATGTGTGGCGCGACCCCAATGTCGTGATCGTCATAGGCGGCACGGGCAGCACCACCGTCCAAGGCAGCGGCTGGATCGCGGGGCGCGAGCCCGGCTACCCGTCGGGGACGCGCGGCTGGGCACTGCCCACCGAGTCCTTTGTGCAGGACGACGACCGGGGGAGCGGAGGCGAGGGGGAGTCGGAGCAGCTGCGAGCCGCCCAACTGGCCCGCCTCGGCCCCCGTATCGGCGACCTCGTCTGGGACATCGGCTCCGGCAGCGGTGCCCTCGCCGCCGAGGCGGCCCGCTTCGGTGCCGCGGTGATCGCCGTCGACGCCGACGCGCGCAACTGCGCCCGCACCGACGCGGCCGCACGCCGTGCCGGAGTCCAGATGCAGATCGTGAACGCCCAGGCGCCGCATGTGCTGGAACGGCTGCCCGAACCCGATGTCGTACGCATCGGGGGCGGCGGGGTCCCCGTCGTCACCGCCTGCGCCGACCGGCGGCCGGAACGCATCGTCACGCACGCGTCGACCCGCGACGAGGCCGAGGCGATCGGCGAGGCACTCGCCGCCGGCGGTTACACCGTCGAATGCGCGCTCCTCCAGAGCGTCGAACTGGACCCGGACGGCTGGGCGGAGAGGGAACGGTCCGTCGTCTTCCTGCTCTCCGGACGGCAGCCCGACCGCGCCCCCTGACCCGCCGCCGAGGGCCGCGGGGTAGGCTGGCCGATCGTTGTACCGCGCCCGGCCGTTCGTCGCTTCGTTCGTCAATGTCCGGAAAATGGGGTCGCTTTGGCTCCGGTATGTGGTACGTCGGAACCGGGGGACGCGCAACGTGGCGCAGCCCACAGCGGACCGTGCCGGATCTCCGTGCCATAGCCGCGAACGGCCGCGAGAATGCTGTGAGTCCGTGGGGGCATCGTGCCGCGCGGCGCACCCGCTCGTTCTTGTTGACGGGCGTCAGGTGCGCGGCGCTGAGCGTCCCGGGCGACGGGGAAGGATCACAAGCGATGGGCGAGGGGTACGCATGACTGACACCGGCCAGATCCCGGGCGAGGGAATGCCCGAGAACGCGGGCGTGGTGGAGCAGCCGGGCATGCCCGGTGCGTACACCTTCCAGGACCCGTCCGAGAACCATTCCGAAGAGGACGATCTGCTGCTCATGCCGGGGGCGCAGGGCGCGTGGAGCGACCCGCAGTCCGTGCCCGCCGCCCCGGCGCACCACGGCGCGCCGGGCCATGCGCCGGCGCCGGCGGCCGAGCAGTTCGCCGCCCCCGCGCACCAGATGACCCGGGCGCCGATGGCGGAGCACTACGCCTCCGAGCAGCCGATGACCGACTACGGCAGTGCCCCGCAGGCGGGAGGCGGGTTCGCCTCCCCGGCGGATCTGGGCAGCCCGGGCTTCGACGCCCCGGCGGATCTGGGATCCCCCGACTTCGCCGGCGCTCCCGACCACGCGGTGACGGGCATACAGCCCGCCGCCGGTCCGGGGCAGGGCCTCGGCCCGGTGGCCTCGGCGCAGCAGTCCGCCCTCGCCGAGAACTTCCAGGCGTCCTTCGGGGGCGAGCCGGCCGCGGGCCTGTACGGCGCCCCGGAGAACGGGCAGGCGAACGCACAGGAGAGCACGCGTGACGCCGCCGCCCAGGAAGCCGCCATGCGCGAGGCCGCTGCCCAGGAAGCCGCCTCCCGTGAGGCCGCTGCCCAGGCGGCGGTTCACGAGGCCGCGGCACGTGCGGCCGTCGAGCACGAAACCGGTGCGCACGAGGCCGGAGGCCGCCACTCGGGCTCCGTCGACCTCCGAGGTGTGCGTACCCCGCCGTCGTCCGCCACACCGACGCCTCCGCCGGCGCGGCGTCCGCTGCACATGGGCCCGCCGATGCCCGACTCCTCCGGCGGTGTCGTCCGCTCCCTGGCCGACCGCGGTCCCGCGGGCACGCCTCCGCACCCCCTGACCGTGCAGCACACCCCCGGGCCGGCCACCACGGGCCCGGAGTACCTGGACATTCCGCGGGACGAGACCGGCGCTCCACTGCCGGGTCCGCAGCTGGGGGAGATCCCGCCGCAGGCGGGGGCGCCCTGGAATCCGCAGCCGCAGGTTTCCCAGCCGCAGGTTTCCCGGCCCCAGGCTCCGCAGCTCCGGACCCCGGATCCGGTATCAGCAGAAACGGTCGTCCCGGAGCCCTCACCCGTCACGGCGGACGCGTCCGTCACAGCCGAAGCGGCCGTCAGACCGGTCGCGACGGAAGCGCCGGTGACGGAGATGCCGGTGACTGAGATGCCGGTGACGGAGATGCCGGTGGGGGAAGCGCCGGTAGCGGAGCAGCAGACGGAGCAGCAGCACGAGATGCTGCCCGAGCCCGTGGCCGAGCAGTCGTCCGAGGGGCACTTCGTGCCGGTCGAGGGCTCCCTCCCCGACGATCAGCACCAGGCGCCCACTCCGGTCGCGGTCGTGCCCGAGCAGGCGGCAGAGCCGGAGCCGTTCGCGGCACCGGAGGCCGTCGACGAGGCGCCGGAACCCGTCCCCACGGCTTCGGACGTCATCTCCACGCCGCTGGACGTCGTCGCCGCGACGCCGGAGGGCGTTCACGAGGCGCCGGAGGCCGAGTCGGGGCCTGTGTCCGTACCCGCGCAGCCGGAACCCGTCGACGAGGTGCTGTCCGCCGAGCCCGTGGCGGAGAGCGGGCACCAGGCCGTGCCCGAAGTCGAGGCCGCGGCCGAGGTCATGGTGCCCGCACCGCGCGAGGCCTCGGAGCACGTCGTCGTCCAGCACGCGGAGGAGGTGACCGAAGCCGCGCCGGAGCCCGAACCCCTGCCGGACCCGGCCGCCGCGGCCGTACAGGAGTCCCTGCCCATGTCCGTCCAGGACCCCGCGGCCGAGCCAGTACCGGAGGAGACCATTCCGGTCGCCGGGCCCGAGCCGGTCGCCGCCGACAACGGGCCCGCGCCCGGATACGACGACGCCGAGCGCGAGGCCGTACTGCGCGTGATGCGCGAGCGCCGGGACATCCGCAACGGTTTCCGTTCCGACCCCATCCCGCACGAGGTGCTGCTGCGCGTCCTGGAGGCCGCGCACACCGCGCCCAGCGTGGGTCACTCGCAGCCGTGGGACTTCGTCGTCATCCGCTCCGCCGAGACCCGGCGTTCGATGCACGAACTCGCGCAGCGCCAGCGCGAGGCGTACGCCAAGTCGCTGCCGAAGGGCCGGGCCAAGCAGTTCAAGGAACTGAAGATCGAGGCGATCCTCGACACCCCGGTCAACATCGTCGTCACCGCCGACCCGACGCGCGGTGGCCGCCACACGCTCGGCCGTCACACACAGCCGCAGATGGCGCCGTACTCCTCGGCCCTCGCGGTCGAGAACCTCTGGCTCGCGGCCCGCGCGGAAGGGCTCGGCGTCGGCTGGGTCAGCTTCTTCGACGAGCGCGAGATGGTGCGCGCGCTCGGGCTCCCCGAACACCTCGAAGTCGTGGCGTACCTGTGCGTCGGATACGTCGACGAGTTCCCGGAGGAGCCCGAGCTGATGCAGGCGGGCTGGTCCAAGCGCCGGCCGCTGTCGTGGGTCGTCCACGAGGAGACGTACGGCCGCCGCGCCCTGCCCGGCGAGGACCCGCACGACCTGCTCCAGGAGACCGTCACCAACATCCGCCCGCTGGACGCCAAGGCGCTCGGCGAGGCGTGGGAGCGCCAGAAGCGCATGACGAAGCCGGCGGGCGCGCTCGGCATGCTGGAGATCATTTCCGCACAGCTGAGCGGGCTCTCCCGGATGTGCCCGCCGCCGATCCCCGAGCCCGCAGCCGTCGCGATCTTCGCCGGCGACCACGGGGTGCACGCGCAGGGGGTCACCGCCTGGCCCCAGGAGGTGACCGGCCAGATGGTCGCGAACTTCCTCGGCGGGGGAGCGGTCTGCAACGCCTTCGCCAACCAGGTGGGCGCCGAGGTCTGTGTGGTCGACGTCGGTGTCGCCTCCGACCTGCCCGCGACGCCCGGACTGCTGCCGCGCAAGGTCCGCGCCGGCACGGCGGACTTCACCACCGGCCCTGCGTTGACCCGTGAGGAGGTTCTCGCGGCGGTCGAGGTCGGCATCGAGACGGCGCGGGACCTGGTGGCGGCGGGCAACAAGGCGCTGCTCACGGGTGAGATGGGTATCGCCAACACGACCGTCTCGGCAGCGCTGATCTCCGTCTACACCGGCATCGACCCGGGCGAGATCACGGGCCGCGGCACCGGCATCAACGACGAGATGCACGCGCGCAAGGTCGACGTCGTCCGCCGCGCGCTGGATCTCCACGCGCCGGACCCCGCCGACCCGATCGGCGTCCTGTCCGCGGTCGGCGGCCTGGAGCACGCGGCCCTGGTCGGCTTCATCCTGGGCGGCGCCTCACTGCGTACGCCGGTGGTGCTGGACGGCGTCTCGGCGGGCGCGGCGGCCCTGGTCGCCCGCGCCGTCGCCCCCGAGGCCCTGGCGGCCTGCATCGCGGGCCACCGCAGCGCGGAACCGGGCCATGTGGCAGCCCTCAACAAGCTGGGCCTGCGCCCCCTGGTCGACCTGGACCTCCGCCTCGGCGAGGGTACGGGCGCACTGCTGGCACTACCGGTGGTGCAGAGCGCGGCGAGGGCGATGCACGAGGTGGCGACCTTCGACTCGGCGGGTGTGACGGAGAAATAGCGGCAGCGCCGGGCCGGTGCCATCGGTCTTCCGGGCACGCCCGGTCGGTGTGCGGCTGGTCGCCGTCTGCCCCGGCCGGCCGCGTCTGCCGCGATGGCGCCGGTGGTGGGAGAGGGCCGCCCGGCTGCGCCTGCGGGACGCCTTGTCGGTGCGCGGGGCGGACCTGTCCGCCGGTGCGATGGCGCCTGCGGTGATCCCCAGTTGTTCGGCGCCTGCGCGCAGGGCCGGTCCCGCCTGCCGGGCCCGCGGAAGTGCCGCGTGCCCGCCAACTCCGGGCGCCCGGTCCGAGGGTTGGCAGCCGTGCATGCGGGCTGACCCTCGGCCGCCGGCCGCGGGCCCTCGGGAGCGGTCTCGGGCGCGACTGCGTCAGCGCCGGCGCGGCGACGACTCGCGGCACCCCGCCGGCCGGCGGCCAGGTCCGAGGCTGGTCGCCGCACTCGCTCGGCCGGTCCCTTCCGTTGCCCACCGCGTCCGCGTCCGCGTCCGCGTCCACGGTCCCGGCCACCGGCCACCGGCGACCGGCCACCGGCCACCGGCGACCGGCCACCGGCGACCGGCCACCGGTCGCCCGAGCGCGATCCCGCCCGCCCCCGAGGGCGCGAACGGCGACTTCCCGCCCGCGGCCCGGGCCCCGGGGTTCGGCCAACGTCACACCCCACCCGCGCCGCCCGCCCGGGCACCCCCTCGCCGCCCCCCGATATCGTGGCTCCCACCAGCCGCTTCATCGTCGCAGCGGTCCGCACCTCCGTACGGTACGAGGAGTCCCCACCGCCATGGCCGAGCAAGCGCACGCGCCCGAGCACCCCGCCTACCCCGTCGGGCTCCGCCTCTCGGGGCGACGCGTCGTCGTCATCGGCGGAGGGCAGGTCGCCCAGCGCCGGCTCCCCGCGCTCATCGCCGCCGGCGCGGACATCCTGCTCGTCTCTCCCTCCGCGACGCCCTCCGTCGAGGCCATGGCCGCGTCCGGCGAGATCCGCTGGGAGCAGCGCCGGTACGCCGACGGGGATCTCTCCGACGCCTGGTACGTCCTCATCGCCACCGCCGACGGCGAGGCCAACGCACAGGCATCCGCCGAGGCTGAGCGCACCCGCACCTGGTGCGTCCGCTCCGACGACGCCGGTGCCGCGACCGCCTGGACACCCGCGACGGGACGGTCGGAGGGAGTGACGGTCGCCGTCCTCACCGGCCGTGACCCCCGCCGCTCCGCCGCCGTACGCGACGCCATCGTCGAAGGACTGCGCGACGGCACCCTCGCCGCCCCGCACCACCGCACCAGGACCCCGGGCGTCGCCCTCGTCGGCGGCGGACCGGGCGACCCGGACCTCATCACCGTCCGCGGCCGCCGGCTCCTCGCCGAGGCGGATGTCGTCATCGCCGACCGTCTCGGGCCCCGCGACCTCCTCGACGAACTGCCGCCGCACGTCGAGGTGATCGACGCCGCGAAGATCCCCTACGGCCGCTACATGGCCCAGGAGGCCATCAACAACGCCCTGATCGAGCACGCCAGGGCGGGCAAGGCCGTCGTACGGCTCAAGGGCGGCGACCCCTTCGTGTTCGGCCGCGGCATGGAGGAGGCAGAGGCGCTCGCCCAGGCCGGCATCCCGTGCACCGTCGTCCCCGGGATCTCCAGCTCCATCAGCGTGCCCGGAGCCGTCGGCATCCCGGTCACCCACCGCGGTGTGGCCCATGAGTTCACCGTGGTCAGCGGCCATGTCGCCCCGGACGACGACCGTTCGCTGGTCGACTGGCCGGCACTCGCCAGGCTGCGCGGCACCCTCGTCGTCCTGATGGGCGTCGACAAGATCGGCGCGATCGCCCAGACGCTGGTCGCCAACGGCCGCGACCCGCACACCCCCGTCGCCCTGATCCAGGAGGGCACCACGGCCGCCGAACGCCGGGTCGACGCAACCCTCGCCACCGTCGCGGAGACGGTGGTCGCCGAGGACGTACGCCCGCCGGCCGTCATCGTCATCGGCGAGGTCGTCGCCGTCGGCCCGCGCGACCGCCGGTACCCGCGTAACCCCCAGTAACCGACTCCTGCCCAGGCGTTGGCACCACCACCAGGAGAAGGCAGTATCACCCTGTGGCCGATCTCATCACTGTCGAGGACCCCGACGACCCGCGCCTGCGCGACTACACGGGGCTGACCGACGTCGAGCTGCGACGCAAGCGCGAGCCCGCCGAAGGCCTGTTCATCGCCGAGGGCGAGAAGGTGATCAGACGGGCCAAGGACGCCGGGTACGAGATGCGGTCCATGCTGCTCTCCGCCAAGTGGGTCGACGTCATGCGCGACGTCATCGATGAACTCCCGGCACCCGTCTACGCGGTCAGCCCCGAGCTCGCCGAACGCGTCACCGGCTACCACGTGCACCGCGGCGCTCTCGCGTCCATGCAGCGCAAGCCCCTCCCGACGGCCGACGAACTGCTCCGGAGGACCCGCAGGGTCGTGGTGATGGAGTCCGTCAACGACCACACCAACATCGGCGCGATCTTCCGCAGCGCCGCCGCCCTCGGGATGGACGCGGTCCTGCTCTCACCGGACTGCGCGGACCCGCTCTACCGCCGGTCCGTGAAGGTCTCCATGGGCGCGGTCTTCTCCGTCCCGTACGCCCGTCTGGATGCCTGGCCCAAGGGACTTGACGCGGTACGGGAGGCGGGCTTCAAGCTTCTCGCCCTCACCCCCGACGAGAAAGCCGCGACGATCGACGAGGCCGCACCGCACCGGCTGGAACGGGTGGCGCTGATGCTCGGGGCCGAAGGGGACGGCCTCTCCACCCAGGCACTGGTCGCCGCGGACGAGTGGGTGCGCATCCCGATGGCCCACGGCGTCGACTCGCTGAACGTCGGCGCGGCCGCAGCGGTGGCCTTCTACGCGGTGGCGACGGGCCGCCCGGGGGCCTGAACCGCCCCCGGGGCCCCGCTCACAGCTGCTGGGCGGCGGCGATGCCCAGCGCGACGATCAGCGTCACGACGAAGAAGACGATGATCCGCTGCCGCAGCAGCCTCGGGTTGGCCGGCCGGCGCCCCGCCGATGTCGTGCGCACCCCGGGCCGGGTGCCCTGCCGCCTCTGAGGCCGGGAGTTGCGCGGCTGCTGAGGGCGCGTGCCCCCGGTGCGCGACGGCTGCGGCCGCGACCCCGAAAACCCGCCCGGACGCCGGTCCGGCCGCTCACCGCGCTCCAGCCGTTCGGGACGCTCCATGCGCTCCGTACGCTCCAGGCGTTCCGGGTAGCGGGACGTCGGCCGGTCCGCCTCGATGCGCTCGCGCTGGGCCGGGGGCCGTGCCTCCGGCAGCCCCTGGGCCTCCCGCGCCGCGATCTCCTTGAGCCGCATCGAGAGCTGCAGGGTGCTCGGGCGCTCCTCCGGGTCCTTGGCCAGACAGGCGCTCAGCAGCGGGGCGAGCGAGTCGGGCACGCCGTGCAGATGCGGTTCCTCGTGCACCACGCGGTACAGCATCACCTCGGAACCGCCGTGCCCGAACGGCGAGTCCGCGGTCGCCGCGTAGGCGAGGGTCGCCCCCAGCGCGAACACGTCCGTGGCCGGCGTGACCGCCACACCCCGCACCTGCTCGGGGGCGAGGAATCCGGGGGAGCCGACCGCCGTACCGACGTGCGTCAGCGTGCTCGCGCCGGTCGCCCAGGCGATGCCGAAGTCGATGATGCGCGGGCCCTTGGGGGACAGCAGGATGTTCGACGGCTTCAGGTCCCGGTGGACGACACCGGCCTCGTGCACCGCCACCAGCCCCTCGGCGAGTGCCGCACCGACCGCGGCGACCTCGGAGGCCGGGAGGATGCCCTCCTCGGCGACCTTGTCGTGCAGCGAGGGACCGGGAACGTACTGCGTGGCGAACCACGGCCGCTCCGCCTCGAGATCGGCCGCCACCAGCCGCGCCGTGCAGCCGCCGCGGATCCGCCGGGCGGCGGACACCTCACGGGCGAACCGCGATCTGAACTCCTGATCCTCCGCCAGATCCGGCCGGATCACCTTCAGCGCGACCCGCTGGCCCCGGCGGTCCGACCCGAGGTAGACGACGCCCATGCCGCCCGCGCCGAGCCGCCGGTGAAGCCTGAACGAGCCGACGACACGCGGGTCCTCGCGCCGGAGCCGCATCATCGCCATGTCCGTCCCCTACCTACGGTGGGGGAGGCCCCACCCCTGCCTGGCGGTGGGAGGAGCCCCACCTCTGCCCAGCGGGCGGGAGCCCGCCCCGCTGCCCGGTCGTGCGTCTGACGTGGCACAGCTTACGGATCCCCGCCCCGGTGCGCTCATAGGCCGCGCCCTCGCGGCCCGATCGATTGTCAGTGCCGGATGGGAAACTTGAAGAGTGGTCAGGGGGCGCCGGATCCATGTCGCTTGGCCCGTGCGAGATCTCAACGGTCCGTCGCAGAAGGGGGATTGGATCAATGAAGGGTGACCGCGTGGAGATAGTGGTGGACGCGGGTGACACGACGAGGACGTACGAAGTCGTGGCAAGCCGGGCGGGTCGCCGTGTGGAGACGGCGGTGCGCAGAGGCGTGGTGGAAGTGAGCGAAGTCACCCGCAACGGAACCGTGGTCCGGACGGCCCGGTTCATGGCCACCAGAGTGCTCGCCCTGGTGGAGCAGCCGGTCCCCCGGGAGGACGCCTCGGAGGGTCCCCTCCGGGAAGACCCCAAGGCCTAGGGCGGCATCTCCACCCTGGGGAGTACGCCCGGGGGCCACGGCTCATCCTCCGGGAGGCCCGGCAATCGGTACGCGGGCATGACGCCCGGGGCCTGCGAGATCCCTAATGTTGTGGTCAAGCGGCGGGTGCAGCACTCGTCCCCCGAGGTCAGACACCCGCCGCTCACAGACGACAGGAGAGGAACCATGGCGGACACGGCATCGCGGACCATGATCCGCACGCAGGGACGCAGGGCATACGCCGCGTTCGGCGGCCGCTCGTCCGGCCGGCGACACCCCTTGGTGGCGACGGCGATGGTTCTTCCTCTGGCGGCACTGCTGGTGGTCGCGTTCGGCGGCTGGGAAGCAGTGGTCACACAAGCGTCGTCCGTGGGCGTGATGCTGGGGCGCTGACCAGCGCCCCGGACCCGGAAGAGCGGTCCGGGTCGGGGACATCCGGCCAAAACCCCGTGGGGACGGGGGTGCGGCGGACGGCAGCAATGGCCGGTCAGCTGGGGAGCTGACCGGCCATCGCGTATCCCTCGCGCGGGCCGTAGTCCCGGGCGGGTGGTTTGTGCTTGTGGTGCGGGTGCGTCTCTGTTGTTTTGTGCGGGTGCGCCCGGTTGGTGGGTGGGTGCGGGTGCCGGGTTCTTCGGAGGGGGGTGTCCGGACTGCTTTCTCACCGCGCTTCGCGCGAGTTGCTGAAGCTTTGAGTCCGGACACCCCCCTCCTGCGCCCCCGTCCCCCTCCCGCCGTCCAGCGACTCCCCGTCCGTCCGGGACCAAGGTTTCGTGGACCGATCGCGACGCGAGGGGGGGGCGGATACGCCTCCGGCCGGAGCGAGGGCTCGGGCTCAGGGACGGGGACGTGCAGGGGTCGACTCCGGGACGTCAAAGCGCCCGCAACTCGCGCGAAGCGCGGTGAGGACCGCAGTCCCGGACATGACCCCGGAACGGCACCGGGACAGCAACCGCACAACCGGCCGCGCCACAAGAACCCGGGCTCAAGCCACACGCACCTGAGCCACGCGTAGGGGCTGGACCCCAAGCACCCGGGCCCGAGCCACAAGCGCCCGCACCGCACAGCAGGCTCAGCCACCAGCACCTGGCAACAACAGCCCGCACCGAACATGCGGCCCAGCCACAAGCACCCGCAGCGAACAAAGGGCCCAGGCACCGCGGCCGTAGGGTGAACGCCCAGCCCACCCCGGGGGGAACCATGTCCGTCGTCCGCGAGCTCGCCCTCGCCGCCCGTATCGCCGCCCATCTTCCCGGCGCCCGCCGCCCCTGCCCCGCCTGCCGCCGCGACGAGGACGTGTCCGTGCTCGCGGACCGCGGCGACGGTGTCGTCGTCCGGCACGGCGAGGCCGTCGCCAAGGCCCACGCCCCCGGTACGGACCAGAACGGCCACCGTGCTCGCCTCGCTGTCGCGTCCCATCCCCTGCTCGCGGGAATCCTCCTGCCGCCCCTGCCGCTGGACGCGCGGCAGGTGCACGGCAGACCGGTCACCGCCTGGCCGTACGGCGCCCCCGTGAACCCTGAGGACCCCGACGCGGCCCCCTGGGAGGAGGCGGCGGCCCTGCTCGCCCGCCTGCACCGGGTGGACGTCACAGCCCTCCCCGGCCCCCTGCCGCCCATGCGCGGCCCCGCGAAGGTCGCCCGCGCCCTCGCGCGGATGGAGTCCGTGGCGGGGGAGCACCGCGCCGCGGCTGTCGTCCGCCGCGCCTGGGACCGGCTGCCGGCCAGGGCCCGCGACGAGACCCCGTCACCCGTCGGCGACGCGCCGGCGCCTCGCGGCGGGACCCCGTCACCCCGGGGTGAGACTTCATCCGGACGCGACGCGCTCTGCCACGGCGACCTCCACCTCGGCCAGCTCGTCCGCCACCCCGCCCCGTCCGGCTCGTGGCTCCTGATAGACGTCGACGATCTCGGCGTGGGGGACCCCGCGTGGGATCTCGCCCGACCCGCCGCCTGGTATGCCGCCGGCCTGCTGTCCCCGCAGGTCTGGCAGCGCTTCCTCGGCGCGTACACGGCCGAACAGGGCCCGGCCGTACCCGCGGACAGCGACCCGTGGCCCCAACTCGACGTCCCCGCCCGGGCGCTCACCGTCCAGACCGCCGCGCTCTCGCTGGCCAGAGCGGTCGCGGAGCGGCGCGAACCGGACGAGGTCGATCAGATGATGATCGATGCGTGTGCTCGAATGGCCGACCTCGCCCGAGTTGGAGTTCGAGCCTCCGTCGTAGGCTGAACTCCTTGTCACCGGGCATGCATCCGGCGACGTCGACCGAACGGCGAGGAGCTGAAGCAGACCATGCAGTGTCCCAAGTGCCATGCAGCGATGCACACGTACAACCGCAACGGCGTCCAGATCGAGCAGTGCAGCGGCTGCCGGGGGATCTTCCTCGACTACGGCGAGCTCGAGTCCCTCACGCGCCTCGAGTCCCAGTGGCAGCAGCAGGCCCCGCCCCCGCAGGGGTACCCGGCGGCCCCGGCCCCGCAGGCGTACCCCGCCCCCGCGGCACCCGCCTGGGGCGCCCCGCATCACGGCGGGCACCACGGTGGCCATCACCGGCAGAAGGGCTTCGGCAGGATGCTGTTCTCCTCCTGATCGCTGTCGTGGCCGCGGCCGGTCTGTTCGGACCGACGGGCGCGGCGACGGACGCGGCATCCGCGGGCCCGGGCTACCGTCCGGGCCCGCACCGCGTCCCGAACCCGCACCGCATTCCGCCCCGCGCACCGCGTCCCGCCCCGCGCACCGCATTCCGCACCGCGCCCCGTCCCGCGCACCGCATCGCGCCCCGTCCCGCGCACCGCATTCCGCACCGCATTCCGCACCTGCACCGCGCCTGCACCCCGCCCGTGCATACCGTCGACAAAAAAGGTGCCCTCGGCATCTAGTCACGGGCATGATCGCTCCCTAGGGTGCCGCCATGACCTTCCTCGACAGGTCCCGCACCGTCGCACCCCCAGGCTGGAGCCGCTGGCTCGTTCCCCCCGCCGCTCTCTCGGTCCACCTCTCCATCGGACAGGCCTACGCCTGGAGCGTGTTCAAGCCCGCGCTCGAGTCGTCCCTCGACCTGTCCGGCACCGCCAGTGCCCTTCCCTTCCAACTCGGCATCGTGATGCTCGGCCTATCCGCGGCCTTCGGCGGCACGCTCGTCGAACGCAACGGCCCGCGCTGGGCCATGTTCGTCTCCCTGATCTGCTTCTCCTCCGGCTTCCTGATCGCCGCCCTCGGCGCGGCCACGCGCCAGTACTGGCTCGTTGTCTTCGGCTACGGCTTCATCGGCGGCATCGGCCTCGGCATCGGTTACATCTCCCCGGTCTCGACGCTCATCAAGTGGTTCCCCGACCGCCCGGGCATGGCCACCGGCATCGCGATCATGGGCTTCGGCGGTGGCGCACTGATCGCCTCCCCCTGGTCCACGCAGATGCTGGACTCCTTCGGCACGGACCACACCGGCATCGCCTCAGCGTTCCTCGTCCACGGCCTGGCGTACGCGGCGTTCATGTCGCTGGGCGTACTGCTCGTCCGCGTCCCGCCCGACGGCTGGAAACCGGACGGCTGGGAACCGAAGGAGCACTCCGGCACGCTGATCACCACGGCGCATGTGTCGGCCGACAACGCCCTGCGTACACCGCAGTTCTGGTGCCTGTGGGTCGTTCTGTGCATGAACGTCACCGCGGGTATCGGCATTCTGGAGAAGGCCGCTCCGATGATCACCGACTTCTTCACCGACACCCCGGCCGCCGTGACCGCCTCCGCCGCGGCGGGCTTCGTCGCCCTGCTCTCTCTCGCGAACATGACCGGCCGCATCCTGTGGTCCTCCACCTCGGACCTCATCGGCCGGAAGAACATCTACCGCGTCTACCTCGGCGTCGGCGCGCTGATGTACCTCGCCATCGTGCAGCTCGGCAACGACTCCAAGCCGCTGTTCGTCGTCTGCGCGCTGGTCATCCTGTCCTTCTACGGCGGTGGGTTCGCCACGATCCCCGCGTATCTGAAGGATCTCTTCGGCACCTACCAGGTGGGCGCCATCCACGGCCGGCTTCTCACCGCTTGGTCCACCGCGGGAGTCCTCGGCCCGCTGATCGTCAACTGGGTCGCGGACGCACAGGAGTCGGCGGGCCGCACCGGCCCCAGCCTCTACACCGCCTCGCTGTACATCATGATCGGGCTGCTGGCCGTCGGCTTCGTCGCCAACGAGCTCGTACGGCCGGTCGACGCACGCTTCCACGAGCCGCGGAAGGAAGGGACGGTCCATGAACAGCAGCAGGCGTAAGGCGCTCGGCGTCGCGGTCTGGCTGTGGGTCGCCGTGCCCTTCGGCTACGGCCTCTACGAGCTGATCCGCAAGGCCACCCAGCTCTTCACCGGGTAGCCGGCGACCGGACCCACCGACGACAGAACCCCCGGCCGTGGAGACGGCCGGGGGTTCTGGCTGGTGCGCGATACTGGGATTGAACCAGTGACCTCTTCCGTGTCAGGGAAGCGCTCTCCCGCTGAGCTAATCGCGCGGGACGATCTTGCGTGGTACTGCGTGCGCGATACTGGGATTGAACCAGTGACCTCTTCCGTGTCAGGGAAGCGCTCTCCCGCTGAGCTAATCGCGCGGGTCCCATGTCTGAAGACCGGGAAGATCCTTACGGATCAGTGGACGATACTGGGATTGAACCAGTGACCTCTTCCGTGTCAGGGAAGCGCTCTCCCGCTGAGCTAATCGTCCTTGGAGGTGGAGACGGGATTTGAACCCGTGTAGACGGCTTTGCAGGCCGTTGCCTCGCCTCTCGGCCACTCCACCAGGAGTGCAGGGGCTTCGGGAAAGATCCCCCACTTCGAGCGGACGACGAGATTCGAACTCGCGACCCTCACCTTGGCAAGGTGATGCTCTACCAACTGAGCCACGTCCGCTTGTTTCCGGATCACTGACGTGTCCCGGCGACGTGTTGAACTCTAGCGGATTCCTGGTCCAGCACAAAAACGCGTTTCCGCAGCGTGCTGACGTGTGTTCGGGCCGCAGCAGCACATCCGCACCGGTCATAGACTCGCAGACGTGCACGACCTCGCTCCTCTTGCCCGCTTCGGGCGACTCATCGCCACGGACCTCCGGGATGTCACCAGCGACCCCGAAGCTCTCGACTCCGCCGGCTTCTGGGCCGTCGTCGCGGACTTCGAGGGCGCTCTGACCTGCGCGCGCTTCGGTGACGTACGGACGGAGCCGGTGCCCGCGCCGATCCCCGGGCGGTGGCGCGGGCCCGCCGAGGACGACTGGACCTCGTCGCTCGACCGCGCCGGATACACCGCCGGCGTACGGCGCATCCGCGAGCACATCGCGGCCGGCGAGGTGTATCAGGCCAACCTCTGCCGGATCCTGTCGGCACCGTTGCCCGACCCGGCCGCGGCCGACGTCGACGCCCTGACCGCGCTCCTCGCGCGGGGCAACCCGGCTCCTTATGCGGGAACGATTCGGCTGCCCGGCCACGGTGTGGAGATCGCCACCGCGTCGCCCGAGCTCTATCTGCGGCGCGACGGCGCCGTGGTCGAGTCCGGGCCGATCAAGGGCACCGGCCGGACCCCGGAGGACCTGCTGGAGAAGGACCACGCCGAGAACGTCATGATCGTCGATCTCGTCCGCAACGACCTCGGCCGCGTCTGCGCCACCGGCACCGTGTCCGTTCCGGCGCTCTGCGAGATCGAGGCCCACCCGGGGCTCGTGCATCTCGTTTCGACCGTGCGCGGCGAGCTGGGTCCGAAGGACGGCTGGCAGGCACTGCTGGACGCGACCTTCCCGCCCGGCTCGGTGACCGGAGCACCCAAGTCCAGTGCCCTGAGGATCATCGAGGCTCTGGAGACAGCGCCGCGCGGGCCGTACTGCGGAGGGATCGGCTGGATCGACGCCGACCGGGGAACCGGTGAGCTGGCCGTCGGCATACGGACGTTCTGGATCGACCGGACCCCGCCCGGCGGCCCGGTCCTCCGGTTCGGCACCGGCGCGGGGATCACCTGGGGTTCCGACCCCGAACGCGAGTGGGACGAGACCGAACTCAAGGCGTCGCGCCTGCTCGCGGTAGCGTCGGGGGCGTACGTGACAGGCGGAAGGACAGCGGGATGAAGCTCTGGGTCAACGGAGGACTGCGGGACGCCGACGAGGCTCGGGTCTCGGTGTTCGACCATGGTCTGACTGTCGGCGACGGCATCTTCGAGACGGTCAAGGCTGTCCACGGGCAGCCCTTCGCGCTCACGCTCCACCTGGAGCGGATGAGCCGGTCCGCGGCCGGCCTCGGTCTCCCCGAGCCGGACCACGACGAGGTGCGGCGCGCCTGCGCCGCCGTTCTGGACGCCAACCCGATGGAACTCGGCCGGCTGCGCATCACCTACACCGGTGGTATCTCACCGCTCGGCTCCGACCGCGGCACCGCCGGCCCGACGCTGGTCGTCGCCCTCGGTGAGGGCAAGCGCCGCAAGGACACGACCGCTGTGATCACCGTGCCCTGGACGCGCAACGAGCGCGGCGCGCTGACCGGCCTCAAGACCACCTCGTACGCGGAGAACGTCGTCGCGCTCGCCCGCGCGTCCGAGCACGGCGCGTCCGAGGCGCTGTTCGCCAACACGGTCGGACAGCTCTGCGAGGGCACCGGATCCAATGTCTTCGTCGTCGTCGACGGAGAGCTGCACACCCCGCCCGTGGCCTCCGGCTGTCTGGCGGGCATCACCCGCGCCCTGACGGCCGACTGGACCGGCGCCAAGGAGACGGACCTGCCGTTCGACGTGCTGGAGCGGGCCGACGAGGTCTTCCTCACGTCCACGCTGCGCGACGTCCAGGCCGTTCACCGGGTCGACGGACGCGAGCTCACGGACGCCCCCGGCCCGGTCACCGCGAAGGCCATGCGGGTGTTCGCGGAGCGCGCGGCGGCCGACCCCGATCCGAAGGCTCCGTAAAAACCCGTGACGGACGGCCGCCCGGCAGGTAGAACACCCCTGATGACCACCACCCTGCGGCCGACCGGGCCGTTGCAGCACGAGGCGGACGGCGCCCAGTCGAGGACCTTCGTGGTCTGCGTCAACAGCCGTCCCGTCGGGTCCGTCGAGATCGCCACCCTGCCCTCGCTCGGGCCGAGAGCGGGAACCGTCCGCTCGCTCGGTATCGACGAAGCGGACCGGCGCCGTGGCCGCGGTACCGTCGCCGCGCTCGCCGCCGAGGAGGTGCTGCGCGGCTGGGGCTGTTCGCAGGTGACGGTGTCCGTACCGCCCGAGGCCGTCGAGGCCACGCGGCTGACGGCTGCCCTCGGCTACACCGAGCGCAGTCGCAACATGCTCAAGACCCTCGGCGCCGAGCCGCCCGCGCTCCCCGAGGGCGTCGAGGCGCGGCCCATGACCGAGCCGGAGTTCCGTACCTGGTGGGACGTTCAGCACGAGGACTACGTCACCAGTTGGTCGGAGCGGGGCCTGTCGGTCGCCGAAGCGCGTGCCAAGGCCGACGCCGACCGGCGCAGAAGCCTGCCCGATGGCCTCGCCACACCGGGTGCGCGCCTGGAGTTCCTCGTCCGGCAGGGCGAGGTCGTCGGCCATCTGTTCGTCGGACGGCGCGAGGTGCGTCCCGGCGAGGAGGGCGCGTTCGTGTACGACGTGGCCGTGGCCGAGGCGCACCGCGGTCAGGGCCACGGACGTTCGCTGATGCTGCGTGCCGAGCAGGGCGCGCTGGAGTCGGGGACGCGGCTGCTCGGACTGCACGTCTTCGCGGACAACACCCCGGCGCTCGGTCTCTACACCTCGCTCGGCTACGAGACGACGGGCGTCAACTTCACCAAGCCGCTGCTGTAGCCGGCCGGGCCACTTCCTAGGCGCCCGGGGATCCCTCGGCGAGGAGCCGGTCGACGATCTCCTCGACGCGTGCGCGCAGCCCCTCCTGGCTCTTGCCGCCGTCGAGCCGCTCACCGCCCACGACATACGTCGGGGTGCCCGTCACACCGATCGCCTTGCCCTCGGCCTGATCGGCGTCCACGACAAGGATGTGCCGGCCGTCGATCAGCGCGGTGTCGAACTCCTCGGCGTCCAGGCCCAGTTCACGCGCGGTCTCCACCAGGAAGGCCTCACCCTCGCGGCCGAGCCTTCCGACGTGGGCGAGTACGGCCTCCGTGTACGGCCAGCCCTGCCCCTGCTCGGCCGCTTCCTCGGCGGCCTGGGCTGCGGCGAAGGCGTAGGTGTGCTTCTCCAGGGGGAAGTGCCGCAGGCGCAGCTCCAGCCGGTCGCCGTAGCGCTCGCGCAGGGCCCGCAGATCTTCGAGGGAGCTGCGGCAGTCGGGGCACTGGAGCTCGCACCAGACGTCCAGGACGACGGGGCGGGCGGTGGTGGAGTCGCTCATGGGTCCAGTCTCCCAGCCCGCCGCTGCACCACCCAACCGGGACCTGCGGAGGAGTCCGTCCCGGAGATCTCCCTGAGGTCGCACCCGACCGTGGCCGCTTTGCCGCCGTGCGGTGCAGGATGGAGGGGGACGTAACCGCCCACGCCCGTCGAAGCCTGGAGGACCGGATGATTGCCGAGACCATTTGCTCCGCGGTGTCCGCGGCGGGCCTGGGCATCGCCGCCATCACGGCGTACCGCAAGCGATTCCTCACGGCCACCAGGATCGCCGCCTACTCGCTGGTCCCCATCGGCCTGGTGCTGACCGGCGCCGTCGAGTGGGCCGTCGACACCGCCTTCAGCCTCACCGCCTGGATCGGCTTCGGACTGCTGGGAGCCGCCTGGCTGCTGTTCCTGACGACCCGGGCCGTCGAACGGCGCTCGGGCGGCACCCGCAAGGAGCGCAAGGCGGCCAGGGCGGCGGCCGAGCGCGGGGCGGTCGCACCCAACGCCTCCGCGCCCTCCCTGGGGCAGGGCACCACCCCGGCGGCCCGTCCCGCGGCGAAGAAACCCAAGGAGGCCGCCGGCACCGGCGAGGACTTCAGCGACATCGAGGCGATCCTGAAGAAGCACGGCATCTGAGATTGCCCCTGCCCGCGGGACACGGGTGTGACGAGGGGATCGGGCCGGCGGGAACACGGGACCGGGTCCCGCGGGAACAGGCGATCGCATCCCGAGCGAACACGGGATCGGATGAACTCCCAAAGTCACGGGGCGTGTTGCTCGATCACGGCGGCCCGCCCTGCGTCATCATCACCCCGAGATGGTCGATACCTCCCGGGGCGAGGCCCCCGCACCGCCGCAAGAGCCGCGAGGCTGTCTCTTCGCGCTCTCCCAGCCGCCCCTGATGATCTTCCTGACGGTGATCGGCGTCCTGCTGCTCATGGCAGCCGTGCACGATCTGTTCCTCTTGTGAGCGGCCTGGGGTGAGGAACGGAAATTCCGCGCCGGAGGGCCCGGGCCACCGCGCAGCGGCTCAGCCGGCCGCTTCCTTGCGGCGGGCACGGTACGCGGCCACATGCAGCCGGTTCCCGCAGGTGCGGCTGTCGCAGTAGCGGCGGGAGCGGTTGCGCGAGAGGTCGACGAAGGCGCGCCCGCAGTCCGGGGCCTCGCAGCGCCGCAGCCGCTCCTGTTCGCCCGCGACCACGATGAAGGCCAGCGCCATCCCGCAGTCGGCGGCGAGGTGGTCGGCGATCGAGGCGCCGGGCGCGAAGTAGTGCACGTGCCAGTCGTAGCCGTCGTGGTCGGTGAGCTGCGGGGTGGTGCCCGCGGCCGCCACGAGCTCGTTGACCATCTCGGCCGCGCTGCGGGCGTCGGTCGCCGCGAAGATCTCGGCGAACCGGCCGCGGACGTCCTGCACGGCCTTGAGGTCCCGGTGGCCGAGCTCACCCACGCCACTGATGTCGTGCCCGCGCGCGAAGTCGTACAGCGCGTCGACGTTCGCGAGCCCGTCCCCCTGGCCGGTCTCCGGTGCGGTGTTCACCAGATCGACGACGGTGTCGAGGGCGATCCTGGTGTCGTGGGGAATCAGCACGATTCGCTCCCTGGCCTGCTGCGGGCGGGTCCCCGCAGAATTGCGCTGACTCTAGCGGTTCGCGCCTGGAGCGCATCGGCGCCGTCACCGCGCTGGAATGCGCGGTCTCGGACCGGCGATCCGGCCCTGGTACGTGCTGTGGGGGCTGTTCCTGCCAGATACAGGGCGGAGAGGCGGTCCACACCGGCGCGCTGCATCATCTTGGCGG